>NZ_JBEXCY010000053.1:48382-60035 GCF_040605515.1 Dactylosporangium sp. NPDC005572
CGCGACGCACCTTTGCTCCACGGGCTTCGCCCGCGGCTCTGCTGGGGAGGGGTTCGCACCTCACACCCCTATGTGCCGTTGCTCAACGCATGCTGTTCCTCGCTCCACGGGCTTTGCTCGTGGGTTGTGGGGGGTTTCACGAGTTGACGCACTCGGTTGTTCGACTTCGTTCGGGTGTCCGGGACTGTCCGGACATTCCCGGCCACCCGAACGAAGTCGAGCATCCGGGTGCGTTGCCGTTTGTCCACCTTCCGACCTCGCCTTGATCACCCGCCGGACACCCGCCCACAATGCGGCGCATGGGTCTGGGCGATCTCCTCGCAATGCGGCGCCACCGCCGCCAGCAGCGCCACCACAACAAGAAGCGCAAGCGGGACTGGTGCGACTGCGGCGATCTCGACTTCTGCGACTGCGACTGCAACCCGTTCATGCTGGGCTCGCTGCTGAGCCTGATGGCGATCGCCGCGCCGACCCGGCCGCCCCGCGCATCGGCGAGCGGACCGGGCCGGGCCGGCATGGCGGCGATCCGGGGCTACCAGCGCTGGCTCTCCCCGCACCTGCCGACCCGGTGCCGGCAGATCCCGTCGTGCAGCGCCTACGGCATGCAGGCGGTCCAGCGATACGGGCTGGTGGAGGGCTCCCGGCTGACCGCGGCCCGGATCAGGCGCTGCAACCCGTCGACCCCGCGCGGGACGCACGACCCGGTGCCGTAGGCCCGCAGCGCATCAGCGTTGATGCATCAGCCTTGATGCATCAACACTGATGCATCAAGAGCGGTGGGTCAGGCGACGGCGCCCGCATGACGACGATGGTAGGAGCGGACGAGATCCTCGACCTGTGCCCGCAGGGCGAGGAACGGCGGCTCCCGCTTGACCCCCAGGTCGCGGTCGTCGGGCAGGTCGACGGCCACGTCCGCGGCCACCCGGCCGGGGTCGCTGGCCAGCACGACGACGCGCTGGCCGAGGAACACGGCCTCCTCGACGTCGTGGGTAACCATGAGCACCGTCGTGCCGGTGTCCCGCCAGACCCGCCGCAGGAAGAGTTGCATGTCCTCCTTGGTCTGCACGTCGAGCGCCCCGAACGGCTCGTCGAGGAGCAGCACGCCCGGCTCGCAGGCGAGGGCCCGGGCGATCGCGACCCGCTGCCGCTGACCGCCGGACAGCTGCTTCGGCAGCGACCGGCGGAAGGGCTCCAGGCCGGTCTCGGCGAGGTACCAGTCGACGCGGGCCTTGCGCTCCGAGCGGGTCAGGCCCAGCAGCTCCAGGCCGAACGCGATGTTCCGTTCGACGGTGCGCCAGGGGTAGACCGCGCCGGACTGGCAGACCAGGCCGCGCTCCGGACCGGGGCCGGTGACCGGCGCGCCGTCCAGCGTCACCGTGCCCGACGAGGGCGCGACCAGGCCGGCGACGATGGACAGCAACGTGGACTTGCCGGAGCCGGAAGCCCCGACCACGCAGACGAACTGGCCCGGGCCGACCGACAGTGAGACGTCCTGGAGTGCGGTCTTGGCGCCGAAGGTACGGCCGATGCCGTCGAGCGTCAGCATCACACCCACCGTCCGATCCGGTTGCGGGCGAGGCGCAGCAGGACGTCGGTGAGGACGCCGATCACCGCGATGACGACCAGGATCGCGAAGATCTTGTCGGTCTGGGTGAACCGCTGCGCGAGCAGGATCCGCTTGCCGAGGCCGGTCTCGCTGTTGACGAGCTCGGCCACCACGACGAGGTTCCACGCGGCCGCGAAGTTGACCCGCACCGCGTCGATGATGCCGGGCAGCGCGTGCGGGACGATGACCTTCGCGAGGACCTCCCGGCGGCGCGCCCCGAGCGTGTAGGCCACGTCCAGGAAGTCGCGGGGCACCAGGCGTACCACATCCGCCACCATCAGCATGTTGAAGAACACGGTGCCGAGGAAGATCAGCGCCACCTTCGGCGGCTCGCCGATGCCCAGCCAGATCAGCAGCAGCGGGGTGAACGCCGCCGCCGGCAGGTAGCGCAGCAGCCCGCTCAGCGGCTCCAGCACCGCGTTGGCGGCGGTGAAGCTGCCCATCGCGATGCCGAGCGGCACCGACACGAGCACGGCCAGCCCGAACCCGTACAGGATCCGCTCGACCGTGGCCCACGTGTCGGTCCACAGCTGCCCGCTCGCCGCCATGTCCAGCCCCGCGCTCCACACCTCCTGCGGTGTGGGCAGGAACCGGGGGTCGACGGCGCCGGAGGCGCCGAGCAGCAGCCACGCGGCCAGCGGCAGGAGAACCGACAGCGTGACGAGCACGGCCCGCGTGGCCGCGGACAGCGGCGCCCGGATCGCGAACACCGCCCGCGGCGTCCCGATCGGCCGCCGGCGGGGCAGGGGCCGCCAAGACGCCCGGGTGGACGGCTTGGCGGCGGTCACGGTCACTTCACGGCCTTCACGAACTTGGGCTCGAAGAGCCCGTCGAGCGGGGGCTTGGCGTCGACCAGCTTGGTGCTCACCAGGAACTCGGCGATCTTGTTCGCCTGGAAGTCGAGGTGCTTCGCGTCGGTGCCGGCCGCGAAGGCCTCCAGGTTCTGCTCCTTGGTGAAGATGGTCGTGCCGGCGTCGTACGTCTGGTAGTCCGCGTCGGAGACGCCGCCCTTCTTCGCCATGATGCTCACCGCCTCGGCCTTGTTCGCGGCGATCCAGGCGAGCGTGTCGAACCAGGTCTGCACGACCGCCTGCACCTGGTCGGGGTGGTCCTGCACGAACTGCGACTGGAACGACAGCGTGTCGGGGATCGCGCCCGGGAAGTCCTTCGACGTGGCGATGGCCGTGCTGCCCGAGCGGCCGAGCGCGGTGGTGGTGAACGGCGCGAAGACGCCGACCGCGTCGACCTGCCCGGCGACGAACGCGGCCGCGGCGGCGTCGGTGAGCAGCGGCGTGAACGTCACGTCCTTCTCCGTCAGCCCGGCCTTCTCCAGCGCGAGCAGCAGCAGGTAGTGGTCGACGGTGCCCTGCTCGGCGGCGACCTTCTTGCCCTTCAGATCGGCGACGGTGGCGATGCCGGGGGCGGCGATGATCTGGTCGTTGCCGGTCGAGTTGTCGTTGACGAGGACGATCGTCTGCTTCGAGCCGCCGGACACCGACGACAGCGTGTCGTTGAGGGTCTGGCTGTTGCAGCTCAGGTTGCCGGTCGCCAGCGCGTTGAGGCTGTCGGTGTAGCTGTCGAAGTACTTCAGCTCGACCGTGACGTTGTTCTTGGCGAAGAGGCCCTTCTCCTGGGCGACCTGCCAGGGGAACCAGCCCGGCCAGGCGGAGAAGCCGAGGGTGACGGTGCCGGGGGCGGCTGCGTCCGACGTGTCGTCACCGCAGGCCGCGAGCAGGGCGGCGCCCGCGGCGCCGAGCAGGAGCGAACGACGCTTCATGAGGTCCTCCGGGGAAGATGGCCGGCGCGCACCAGGCAGCCGAGGGTGTCGCAGATGACGCGGGTCGCGATGAGCGCCGTGATCTCCGCGTTGTCGTACGGCGGGGAGCACTCCACGACCTCGATGCCGGCCAGGGGCTTCTCCGCGATCAGCTGGATGAACTTGAGCACCTCGCGGGGCAGGAACCCGCCCGGCTCGGGCCAGCCGGTGCCCGGCACGAACGCCGCGTCGAGGCAGTCGACGTCGAACGACAGCCAGACCGCGTCGGCGCCGTCCCAGGCCACCTCGAGGGCCTTCTCCGCGGCGGCCTCGATGCCCATCTCCACGCAGTCGGTGACGGTCATGATGGTCGTACCGCGCTCGCGCCCGACCTTCACGCCCGGGCGGGGCGCCTGCCAGCCGCCGATGCCGATCTGCACGAGGTTCTTGGGTGGGACGTTCGGGATGTCCGTGGCGTGGAACCACGGCGTGGTGTGCATCCGCTCGTCGAGGTCCGTCTCCTGGGTGTCGACGTGCCGGTCGAAGTGGATGATGCCGAGGTTGCCCTGGAGGTGCTGGGCGACGCCGCGCACGGTGGGGTAGCCGATCGAGTGGTCGCCGCCGAGCACGACCGGGAACGCCCCCGACTCGTAGACGTGCGCGACCGCCTTGGAGATCTGGTCGAACGTCTTCTCGATGTTGGCCGGGATCGTGAAGATGTCGCCCAGGTCCGCGATCGTGATGGACTCGCGCAGGTCGACGCCGAGCTCGAAGCTGTACGGGCCGTAGAGGGCGGAGATCTTGCGGATGCCCTGCGGGCCGAAGCGGGTGCCGGAGCGGTACGTCGTGCCGCCGTCGAACGGCGCGCCGAACACGGCGACGTCGTACTCGCCGCAGCGGCGGACGTCTTCGAGGTACGGCGCCTTGAGGAACGTGTTGATGCCGGCGAAGTGGGGCAGCTCGCCGCGGGAGAACGTCGGGATGCGCTTGTCGACGATGGAGTCGGCCCCGGGCAGGCCCAGCTCCAGCCCGCGCGCCACCTCTTCCTCCCACTTGGTGGTCGGCAGCTCGGCCTCGCGCTCGACGGCGTAGCGGGCCTCCGGCCCGTAGTGGTTGTGGAACAGACCCACAGACAGTCCCTTCCGGGTTGGCTGTCCGGCCGCGAGCAGCCGGAAGCTTCGGCTGTCTCCCGGGCTTTTGTCCCGCCGTGGAACGCCCCCTGATGCGCGGGGCGCCTGCACCTCTCGGACCAGCCGCTCCTGCCCAGAAGCGCGGAACCCTAGGCGCGCCTCACCATCGGTGAGTCGATGCGAGTAGACGCCCGCGCCGTTACTGCCACTTTGCTCGTCTATTGCGGCGCTGTAACCAGGAGGTCGGTGATCGCGCGGGTCGTCGCGAGGTCGTCGCCGAGGGCCGTCACGAGCGTGCCGCCGGCGGCGAGCGGCATGATCTCGGGGACCTTGTGATCGGCGGTCCTCGTCGTCACGAGGCTCGCGTAGACCCGGTGCTGCAGCACGGCCGGATTGTCCTCGAGGGTCACGTCGCCGCGGTGCAACGGCCGGCCGTCGCGGCGGACCGTGGTGCTCAGCCGCACCTCGCCGCCGCGCTCGCCGTGCCGCCCGCGCACGACCTCCTCGCGCCACACGAGCACGGCGTCCCCGGCCAGGTCCACTGTGGACTCCGTGTGGTGGCGGCAGTGGGCGGCGGCGATCGTCGGCTCGGGCAGCCACAGCAGCGTGCCGGCCACCGCGGCGTGGATCGACAGCCGCGACCAGGCGCCGTCGCGGCCGGGCAGCGCGATGCTCGCCGCGACCGTGCGCACGACGAGCAGCGCGCCCGGGCCGACCTCCAGCTCGATGCTCAGCTCGTCGCCGCCGAGCGGGCCCGCCGCGCCGCCGACGAAGTGCACCTCGTTCGAGCCCGTGCGGCGCGGCAGCAGCGGTGGCTCGCCCTTGAGGACCGTCAGCCGCCCGCCCTTCTCGGCCACGACCCGCGCGGCGGCCCTCACCGCACCAGGCTTCGGATCCAGTCCTGCACGGGGGCGGCGGTCTTGTCCTCCGCCAGCGACAGGAACACGGTCGGCAGGTCGCCGCGGCGGGCGGCCGCGTCGCGCGCCATGACCCCGAGGTCGGCGCCGACCAGCGGGGCGAGGTCGGTCTTGTTGATGACCAGCAGGTCGGCGCTGGTCACGCCCGGGCCGCCCTTGCGCGGCACCTTGTCGCCGCCGGCCACGTCGACCACGAAGATCTGCTGGTCGATCAGGCCCTTGCTGAAGGTCGCGGTGAGGTTGTCGCCGCCGCTCTCGACCAGGATCACGTCGAGCGGGCCGAGGCTCTCCTCCAGCTCCTCGATCGCGTCGAGGTTGGCCGAGATGTCGTCGCGGATCGCGGTGTGCGGGCAGCAGCCGGTCTCGACGGCGCGGATCCGCTCGGCCGGCAGCACGCCGTTGCGCAGCAGGAAGTCGGCGTCCTCGGTGGTGTAGATGTCGTTGGTGACGACCGCGATGCGCAGGTCGTCCGCGAGGCTGCGGCACAGCGCGGCGACGAGCGCGGTCTTGCCCGAGCCGACCGGCCCGCCGATGCCGATCCGCAGCGCGCGCTCGCCGTTGTGCAGCGGCGCGTGCGGGTCGACGTCCGGGTGCGGATGGGTGTGCGGGACCTCGTCGGGCCCGTGCGCGTGCCCGTGGTCGCTTGCTTCGTGGTCGTGCGCTTCAGCTGGCAAAGAGCCTTACCTCCCATGCGGCGTGGTCCTCGGCGGAGATGTCGAGCAGCGGCGCCGATGCCGCCGGCAGGTCCGCCGCGGGCCCACGGATGTACGCGGTGGCCTCGCGGGCCACCTGGTCGCAGTCGTCCCCGAGCGCGGCGAGCAGGCCGTGCACGCGGTACGGGTCGAACCCGAGCAGGCGGACCGCCGCGCTCGCCGGGCCGGAGATCGAGTGGTACGCACTGAGCAGCGCCGCCTCGCCGGGCGTCACGTCGGCGGCGTCGGCCACGACGCCGAGCGCGATCGGCTGCGAGACCTTGGTGCGGGCGGCCCGGGCGACGTGCTCCCCCGGCCACACCACCTGTGCCGCCCGGATCAGCGACCGGCCCTGCCGCCGGGCGGCCAGGCGCTGGGCCGGCGACGGGGTCCGCGCGTCGAGCTCGTCCTCGAGCTCGGCCATCGTGGACGGCCGGGCGCAGGCGGCGGCCGCGAACGCCGCGCCCACGAGCCCGGCGGTGCGCAGCCGCCCGCGCAGGAACGCCTCGAGGTCGGCCAGGTCGCGCACCCGTTTGTGGTGCACCGCCGCCTCCAGGCCGCCCGAGTGGGCGTGGCCGCCCGACGGGAACCGGCCGTCGGCCAGGATCAGCAGCTGGGTGAACGCGCGCACGGTCCTCCTAGAACAAGAAGTACCGCTGCGCCATCGGCAGCTCGGTGACCGGATCCGGCTCGACCACCTCGCCGTCGATGCGGACCGTGAACGTGTCCGGCTCGACCTCGATCCTGGGCAGCGCGTCGTTGCCGGGCATGTCCGCCTTGCCCTTCGTGCGGGTGTCGGCGACCGCGGCCAGCCGCCGCCGCACGCCGAGCCGGTCGGCCAGCCCGTCGTCGAGCGCCGCCTGGGCCACGAACGCGAGGCTCGTCGCGGGGGCGGCGGTACCGTACGCGCCGAACATCGGGCGGGACAGCACCGGCTGCGGCGTCGGGATCGAGGCGTTGGCGTCGCCCATGGCGCCCCAGGCGATCGCGCCGCCCTTGATGACGACGTGCGGGCGGACCCCGAAGAACGCCGGGTCCCACAGCACCAGGTCGGCCAGCTTGCCGACCGCCACCGAGCCGACCTCGTGGTCGATGCCGCTCGCGACGGCCGGGCAGATCGTGTACTTCGCGACGTAGCGCTTCGCCCGCTCGTTGTCGGCCGGCCCGTCGCCCGGCAGGGCGCCGCGCCGCTGCTTCATCACGTGCGCGGTCTGCCAGGTGCGCAGGACCACCTCGCCGACCCGGCCCATCGCCTGCGAGTCGGAGCCGATGATGGAGATCGCGCCCAGGTCGTGCAGCAGGTCCTCGGCCGCCATCGTCGAGGGCCGGATCCGGCTCTCCGCGAACGCGAGGTCCTCAGGGACGCTGGGGTTCAGGTGGTGGCACACGATCAGCATGTCGAGGTGCTCGCTGAGGGTGTTCCTGGTGTACGGGCGGGTCGGGTTCGTCGACGAGGGCAGCACGTTCGGGTGCGACGCGACCGTGATGATGTCGGGCGCGTGCCCACCGCCGGCGCCCTCGGTGTGGTATGCGTGAATGGAGCGCCCGGCGATCGCGCGCAGGGTCTCCTCGACGAACCCGGCCTCGTTGAGCGTGTCGGTGTGGATGTTCACCTGCACGCCCGACGCATCGGCGACCCGCAGGCACGCGTCGATCGCGGCCGGCGTCGTGCCCCAGTCCTCGTGCAGCTTGAAGCCGCCGGCGCCGCCGCGCAGCTGCTCCCACATCGCCTCTTCGGAGACGGTGTTGCCCTTGCCGAGCAGCAGCACGTTGACCGGCCACGGGTCGAGCGCCTCGAACATCCGGGCCAGGTGCCACACGCCGGGCGTGACGGTCGTGGCCTTGCTGCCCTCGGCCGGCCCGGTGCCGCCACCGACGATGGTGGTGATACCGCTGGCGAGCGCCTCCTCCAGGATGAGCGGCGCGATGAGGTGCACGTGGCAGTCGATGGCGCCGGCGGTGAGGATCCGGCCGTTGCCGGCGATCACCTCGGTCGAAGGGCCGATGACCAGCGCCGGGTCCACGCCGTCCATGGTGTCGGGGTTGCCGGCCCGGCCGATGCCGACGATCCGGCCGTCGCGGATGCCCACGTCGGCCTTCACGATGCCCCAGTGGTCGAGCACGATCGCGCCGGTGATGACGGTGTCCGGGGTGCCCTCGGCGCGCGTCGCCCGCGACTGCCCCATCGACTCGCGGATCACCTTGCCGCCGCCGAAGACCGCCTCGTCGCCGCCCACGCAGTGGTCGTGCTCGATCTGGATGAACAGGTTGGTGTCGGCCAACCGCACCCGGTCCCCGGTCGTCGGGCCGTAGAGGTTCGCATACCGGCGGCGGTCGAGCTCGGTCACAGCGGTCCTCCAGCCTTGCCCCGCAGCCCGGGGACGATCCGATGGCCGGCAAGCGGCACCAGCACGACCTCCCGGGCCACGCCGGGCTCGAAACGCACCGACGTCCCGGCCGGCACCGCGAGCCGGTGCCCCCAGGCGCGCTCGCGGTCGAAGTCGAGCGCGTCGTTGGCCTCGGCGAAGTGGTAGTGCGACCCGACCTGCACGGGCCGGTCGCCGGTGTTGTTGACGCTGAGCCGCAGCTCCGGCCGGTTCTGGTTGATCACCACGGGCCCGTCGCCGGGCACGATCTCGCCGGGGATCACGGGATCGGGTGGTGGACGGTCACCAGCTTGGTGCCGTCCGGGAAGGTGGCTTCCACCTGCACCTCCACGAGCATCTCGGGCACCCCTTCCAGCACGTCGTCCCGGCCGAGCACATGCCGGCCGGCCTCCATGAGGTCGACCACGGTCCGCCCGTCGCGCGCCCCTTCGAGCAGGAAGGCGGTGATGATGGCGACGGCCTCGGGATAGTTGAGCTTGAGCCCTCGGTCCTTGCGCCGCTGCGCCACGTCGGCGGCGACGTGGATCAACAGGCGCTCCTGCTCGTGGCGGCTCAGGAACAACGCGGGTCCTCCCGTCGGGACGGTAGTGGCGGGGATGGTGTCACCCTGATGTTTCACCCCGATTACACCTCGCACCGGGTGTCCGCCGGGGGCATCCTGCGGGGGAACGGAACAAAAAGGCGTGCAACCAGCGCGTGTTAGGCTCCAGCCCTGGACTGGCCCGGTGGGCTGTAGCTCATGGTCAGGGCCCCATCACCTAGAGAGTTGCGGCATGAGCAATCACCGGTCCGTGGTCATCAACGGCGACCTGGGCAGCGGGAAGAGCACCGTTTCCGTGGAGCTCGCCGGCCGGCTGGGTCTGCGCCGGATCAGCGTCGGCGACATGTACCGGGAGATGGCCCAGCGCCGCGGCATGACCGCGCTCCAGCTCAACCTGCACGCCGAGCTCGACGACGCGATCGACAGCGCCGTCGACCAGTTGCAGTCCGACATCGCGAAGTCCGGTGAGCAGCTCATCGTCGACAGTCGCCTCGCGTGGTTCTTCTTCCACGAGGCGTTCAAGGTGCACCTCGTCACCGAGCCCAACGAGGCCGCCCGCCGCGTGCTCGCCCGCCCGCACAGCGAGGTCGAGAACTACTCCTCGCTCGAGGAGGCCAAGACCAACCTGCGCAGCCGCAGCGAGAGCGAGCGGATGCGGTTCCTCACCCGCTACGGGGCGGACAAGTTCCGGTTGCGCAACTACGACCTGGTGTGCGACAGCACCCGGGCCCGGCCGGACGACATCGTCAACCTCGTGCAGGCGGCTTTCGAGGGGCGGCTCGGCGCCGACATCCTCGGCGAGAAGCCGCCGCTGCTGCTGCTCGACCCCATGCGGGTGTATCCCACGCGCGAGCTCGACTTCCCGGCGCCGACCGACGGGGTCACCGTCCCCGAGGCGATGGAGCCGCTGACCGTCGGCCACTCCGGGCCCGACTACTACGTCATCGACGGCCACCGCCGGCTCAGCGCGGCCGTGCAGGCCGGGCTCCGCCTGGTCCCGGCCAGCCTGCTCGCGGAGGGCAAGGAGCCCGTCACCAACCGGCACAACGCCGACGACTACTTCCGTGCCCACGTCACGCGCGACGTCGTCGACGCGTGGGAGCGGCTGCACAAGATCGAGCTGCCGGTGCCGGCGCACAACCCACCCGAGGTCCACGCCGGGTACTGATTGAGTACCCCTACTCAGGCGGTCCGGAAGCCGGCCGCCCGAGACTGGTGCGCATGACGACTCCCGTGCCACCGAAGACCACCGCCGCATTCTTCCTGCAGTCCGCGCTGTCGTTCGCGGTCGCCCTCGCCGGCGTCGCCGCCGGAATCGCATATCTGCCCGTCGACGGGTGGATGCGCGCGTTTCTGGCCATCGGGGTGCTCTACACCGTCACGTCGGCCTTCACGCTCGCCAAATGCATCCGTGACCGGCAGGAAACCGAGTCGGTGGTGCAACGCGTGGACCAGGCACGGCTCGACCGGATTCTCACCGAACACGACCCATTCCGCACGTAAGGGCTATTCCTCGGCGCATTACCGATGCGCCGGCTGTGCGATTCACACACCGGCAAGGGAATGTCTTACCACCCCTGGCGGCCGTCCGCCGCTCGGCGGCGCCACGCTCCGCACGGCCAGCGAATTATCTCGTACCGCACAAATCCCCCCTGCCCGCCCTGCCCGATATTCCCGTACACTCTGGACAAGCCGGTCATAGCGGCACGCATGCGCGGTCGGCGGTCTGGTACGTCACATCCACCACTACTAGGCCAGACGGCTACGTAGCTGTAGGGTTCACGGCATCGCGAAGCTGGCGAAGATCGTCACTTCTGCGCCGGAGGCGTCGGCGTGATCTGGGCCACTCGTTGGCCGCGCCGATATGCCCGATCCGACGGATTCGTGGGCCTTTCCAGTCGTGCTGCTTCTTAGGCCGGACTTAAGAATACTAAAGGTAGTGCTTCCGGCACGTCCCAGGGTTTCATTCGCCCACCGAACCGTGGCATGCTTCTGACCGGCAATCATTACGCAAGGTTGTGGGTAACGCACATTTAGCCGATCATGGTGTGTCAATCTAGGCATTACCTGAGGAGAATTCGGCTGCGCTTTCCCGCAGACATACGAAGTCGAAGGAGCGGAACACCAACCGACTTTCACGCCGAAAAGCTCCGACTGGCCACAACGGCCGTCGACTGACGGATGTCGACTGACCGGGAGGATTCCCAAAGCATGAACCCGCAAGACGCATCGCTCAATGTCGCGCACAGTGAGCTCGACGAGCACGACCAGCACGACCGGCTCCCCCAGCCGAAGTTCGCCGGCCACAGCCCGCTGCGCCGCGCCGGTGTCGGCGTGATGGCGATGGCGCTCCTGGCCACCGGTGGCCTGACCGCCTGCAAGGAACTGCCGGGCACCGGTGCCCAGCCCCGTCCGACGGTCAGTGGCAAGCCGTCGACGTCGGCCGGCCCGACCGCCTCGGCGACCCCGATCACATCGGCGTCCCCGTCGTCCTCGGCCTCGGCGTCGGCGTCGCCGACCAAGAGCGCGACGACCAAGCCGCCCACGGGCGGTGGTGGCGTGCCGCCGACCTACACGGTCGCCGGGTTCCCGGCCGCCAACAACACCGGCTACCCGCAGGGCCT
>NZ_JBEXCY010000054.1:0-34399 GCF_040605515.1 Dactylosporangium sp. NPDC005572
GTCACCCACCAGGCCCTCGTCGCCCAGCAGCACCTCGTCGTGCCCGCCGCCGGCCAGCTCGGCGTCCACCCGGCCGGCGGTCACCCGCTCGCGCAGCCGGGCGACGAGGGCCTGGTGGGTGACGAGGTCCTCGAACTGCGCGTCGCTGAGCCGCTCGCGGGCCAGCCAGGCGCGGGTCTGGGCCGGGCTGAGCAGTCCGCGGGCCCGGCGGAACGCGTCGGCCGCGGCCTGCAGCTCGGCGTCGTCCAGCTCCTCGCCGTCAACGGCCTCCTTGACCAGGCAGGCGTCGACGAGCCGCTGCCGCAGCGGGGCCTCCCGCCACAGCACGTCGAGGAAGCCGATCGCGTCGGCGACGTCGAGCTCGACCCCGTTGACCCGCAGGAGCAGCAGCTCGCCGCTGCGCTGGACGCCGCGCAGGGGCCAGGGCAGCCCGGCGTCGGGGCACCACGACAGCGACAGGGTGCCGTCGCGCATCGTGAGCAGCAGGTCGTAGTGCAGCGAGCCGTCGTACTGCTCGCGCTGCCACAGCAGCCTGGCCTTGGTGTCCGGAAACCGTTCGCGCAGCTCGGCCACGCGGGCCCTGGCCTCGGCCGGCTCCGTCTTCTGGACGTCGTGCAGCAGTGTCACCGCCTCGGTCAGCACTGGTGCACCGCCCCGGTCATCAGCAGGTCGGCGACGGCCGCGGTGATCGGCAGGCCGGTGGCGAGCTCCAGCCAGTCGAACTGCCCGTTCGGGTTGATCTCCAGGAACACGTACCGCCCCTCCGGCGTGAGAATGAGGTCGATGGCGCCGAAACTGAGCCCGAGCGTCTGCACGAGCTCCAGGCACCGCTGCCGCTCCTCGTCCGGGAGCCGGTGCACCTTCAGCGGGGTGTTCCCGTGGTCATACCGTCTCCAGTCGTACCGGGTGTGCTGCGTCGCCTGTGAGTGGATCTCGACGGCGAACACCGCCTCCCCGACCACCGTCACCCGCAGCTCCACGTCCTTGGGCACGTAGGCCTGCACGATCATCGGCGCCTGCCGGAGCGCCTCGACGTGGGCGAGGTCGCGGTTGGTGACCGGCTCGGTGTACCGCCCCATCCCGGCCTGCTGCGGCGAGCGGTGCAGCGGCTTCGTGACGATCCGCCCGTCGTGCTCCTCGCGGAAGTCGAGCAGCCGGTCCGGATCGGCGGTGACGAGCGTCGGCGGCACCGCGAACCCGAGCCCCGCGGCGACGCCGAGGTGGTACGACTTGCGGTCGGCCCGGTCGATGACCTCCCGCGTGGCGGGCACCTGCCGGCAGCCGAGCGAGCGCCAGACCCCGTCGAGGTAGGTCTTGACCTCGCGGGCGAGGTGCGCGGCGACCTCGGGGTCGGCGACCGACTGCGGTGGCACCGGCGCCGTCGGACGCCGGTGCCACACACACGTCAGACCGTCCAGATCCACGTCCCGTTCCGTGAACCGCAGCCGTCGCCGGACGGGCCCGGTGCCACCGGCGGTCATCTCGACCTGGGCGCCGGTGGGGACGGCCCCCGGGTCGAACAGCAGCACGTCGGCGCCGCGGTCGGTGAGCAGCGCCGCCACCCGCCCGGCGGTGACGTCGGCGGCGGCGGTGAGGACGAGGATCGGTCCGGTCACGACGATTTATCCCGGCGCCGTCAGTCGGTCATCGAGTCGCCGGAGCAGCGCCAGCCGCCGCTGGTCTTGGTGCAGACCATGCTGCCGGCGGCCCCGCCGTTGATCTGCTTGAGGTCGTCCTCGCGCAGCTCGACCCCGGACTTGGCCAGCGCGTCGAGCGTGATGCGCGCCTTCTTCGCCACGAGATCCTCCTTCCTGTGGTTGGTTCCCGCCCCGATCCCGGCGCGGGCCCCCATTGAGCGGTCCTGGACTTGCGACGGAATTGCCGCACCATTGCGCCGCCCTGTCACCAACCAGACCGCCCCGCCTGGCAACCCTCTCGATCGATGGCGTCTCCTGGCTGCCATGACGACCAGAAGTCGCCATCGATCGCGCCGGGCCGCCCTCGACGGACACCCGCACCGTCGGCCCTGGCGGCGGCGGAGTCCTTGATCGATGGCGACTGCTGGTCGCTATGGCAGCCGGAACTCGCCATCGGTCTTGGAGTGTGGCTGCGGGGCTACGGGGTCAGCGTGGCGATCAGGGCCGCGGCCTCGGCGCGGGTCATCTCCAGGCCGCGGACGTACGCCGCCGTGTGGCGGTGGGCGGGGGCGCCGTGGTGGTTGCGGTGGGCGTGCGCGCGGCCGATGCGCTGGGCCGTCAGGCCCACCTTGCGGCCGATGCCCGTCACCGCACCCCACAACAGCGCCCCCGCCTCGCCGTCGCCGGTCAGCGTCAGGGCGCGGGCCAGCGACAGCGACGTCACCAGCCACGAGCTCACCGTCGGCGCGTCGCCCAGGCGGTCGACCAGCCGGAGCGCCGACTGCCGCGCCTCGTCGTGGCGGGCCCGGTCCAGGGCCACCTCCACCGCCAGCCAGCCGGCGACCGTCACCACCCAGCCGTAGCCGCACTCCCGCCCCGCCCGGCGGGCCTCCGCGAGCAGGTCGGCGGCGGCGGACAGGTCGCCGGCCAGGTAGCGGGCGTGGCCCGACACCATGCCGGCCTGGGCCCGCAGGTCGGGCCAGCCGACGACGTCGGCGGCGCGGTACGAGCGGGACGCGGCGGCGCCCGCGAACGCCGCGTCGCCGGAGGCCGCCGCCACGAACGACAGGCAGCACAGCGCGTCCGCCCGCAGGTAGTCGTGCCCGGCCCGCTCGGCCGCCCACACCGCCTCGTGGGCCTGGACGACCGCGGCGGGCACGTCGCCGGCGATCGAGCGCAGCGCCGACAGGCCCAGCTGCGCGCGGCTGCGGGCCGCCTGACCGGACGACGAGCGGTCCTGGCCGCCCGCCGCGAGGGCCGCGCGCAGCCAGGCGGTGCCCTCGGCGGTGGCGCCGTGGTGGAACCAGTACCAGGCCACCCCGCCCGCCACGTCGACCGCCGCGGCGCCGTCGCCGTCGGCGAGCGCGTGGCGCAGGGCGGCCCGCACGTTGCGCCGCTCGCGGTGCAGGCGGCGCAGCCAGTCGTCGGCGGCGGCGGTGCGCAGGCCGGTCGAGGCCTCGCCGGCCAGGCGGCGCACCCAGTCGCGGTGCCGGCGCACGGCCCGGGCCCGCTCGTCGTCGTCGACGAGCCCGGCGGCGTACTGCCGCAGCGGGCGGCCCAGCCGGTACCGGTGCGGGACACCGGAGGAGCGGTCCCGCACCACCTGCACCAGGGACCGCCCGACCAGCCCCGGCAGGCGCTGCTGCTGCCCGGGTGCGACGGCGTCCATCGCGTCGAGGTCGAAGCCGCCCTCGAAGACGGCGAGCCGGCCCAGCAGCGCCGCGTCGGCCGGCAGGAGCGCCCCGCCGAGCGGGTCCGCGGCCGGCCCGAGCAGTCCGGCCGGATCTTCCCGCAGGTGTACCGCGAGCGCCGCCACCGGCAGGGCCCGGGTCAGGGCGGCGGCCCGCTCCACGGCCGCCGGCAGGCACCCGACCGCGCGGCAGACGGCGGCGGCCACGCCCCGCTCGGGTGCTTCGAGGAGCACCCGGCCGGCCCGCGCGGCGAACAGGTCGACGGCGTCGTCGAGCGGCAGCGGCCCGAGCTCGAGCAGCGCCTCCCCCGGCAGCCCGAGCGGCTCGCGCGCCGCGGCCAGCACCCGGACCGCCGGGCCGAGCCGGTCGACCGGCACCGGCCCGGGCCCGTCGACGATGAGCAGCCGCGTCTCCGGCCCGGGCTCGCCCGGCCAGAGCACCGGCGGGACACCGGTCAGCTCGGCGTGGCGATGGGCGTACTCCAGCACGAGGCGGCTCTTGCCGACCCCGGGCGGCCCGGTGACCGTCACGATCCGGGCCTCGCGGAGCAGGTCGCTCACCGCGGTCAGCTCGGCGGCCCGCCCGACGAGCGGCGCCGGCGGTACCGGCAGACCCACCGGAACCACCGCGGGGGCCTGGCCGTCGAGGGCGACCGGCTCGTGCCGCAGGATCGCGGCCTCCAGGGCGTGCAGGGCCGGCCCGGGGTCGACGCCGAACCGGCCGGTGAGCGTCGCCCGGGCCTCACGCAGCACGTCGAGGGCGTCGACCTGGCGCCCGGAGCGGTACAGCGCCACCGCCAGCAGCTGCCAGAGCCGCTCCCGGCCGGGGTGCTCGCGGGCCAGCCCGGACAGCTCGGCCACCGCCGCCTCGTGCCGGCCCAGCCCGACCTCGGCCGCCATGCGGTCGATGCGGGCCTGGACCCGCTGCTCCTCCAGCCGCCGTGCGGCGACGAGGGCGAACGGCGCGTCGGGGAAGTCGGCGTAGGCGCCGCCCCGCCACTCGGCGAGCGCGGCGTCGAGGGCCTCCCGCCCGGGCCGGTACCGCCCGGCGGCGACCAGGTCCTGCCCCTCGGCGGCGAGCTCGCTGAACCGGTCGGCGTCGAGCCGGCCGGCGCCGGGCCGCACCGCGTACCCGGCGCCGACCCGCACCAGGACCCGCGCCGGCGAGCGCGGCGGCCGTTCCGGCTCCAGCGCGCGGCGCAGCCGGGCCAGGTGGCTGTGCACCGTGCCGAGCGCGGTCGCGGGCGGCTCGGCGCCCCACAGCACCTCGACAATGCGGTGGAACGCCACCTCCTGCCCGCCGGTGCTGAGCAGCAGCGCGAGCAGCATGCGGGGCCGGAGGCCGCCGAGGTCCACGGGCCGCTCGCCGAGCGACACCTCCAGTGGTCCGAGGACGCCGAAACGGGGGTCTGCCATGTCAGGTCAGATGATCAGCAGCCCCAAGTGGTTGCGGTGATCATCTGTCGCATGCCGTACCGCGCTGCGGTCGGATCGCCGCCAGCGTGACCGGCCCCGACCCGCTACGGCCCGCCACCCTTGTGGCGGTGGTAGTAGCGGGTCACCCGGACCCGGTTGCCGCAGGCGTCGGAGCACCAGCGGCGGCGCGGGTGCGCGGGCACGAACAGCCGGGTGCAGTCGGGGGCGCCGCACTCGTGGACGGTTGCCGGGTCGAGGCCGACGAGCAGGTCGATCGCGGCGGCGGCCAGCTGCGCGCGGACCCGGGCGGCGGGGCCCGGGCCGGCCGGCGCGGGGCGCTCGGTCAGCCGCTCGCCGTCCCAGGCCAGCTCGCGGCGGACGGTCAGCGCGGCCCGGGCGTCCTGCGGGGGCGCCTCGCCCGCGCGGAGCGCCCGGACGACCTCGGTGACGGCCGCTCGGACCTCGTGCACGGCCTGCCGGACGGCGCGGCCGGCGGGGGCCTCGATGCCGTGGCCGGCGAGCCAGGCCGCGAGCCCTTCGGGGGTGGCGAGGTGGTCGCCGGTGGCGTCACGGGTGTTGACCAGGTCGAGCGCGAGCATGGTCACATGGTACTTGACCGGCGTGGTCCATTAGCTGGGGTCTAATGCATGACTGGCGCAGTTACCCATGTGAAGTACGGCTACGTCGACGCCGCCGGCGTCCGCGTCTTCCACCGCTCGGCCGGCCCCGACGACGCCCCGGCGCTGCTGGCGCTGCACGGCTTCCCGTCCGGCTCGCACCAGTACCGCCGGCTCATCGACGCCCTCGCGGGCGAGTTCCGGATCGTCGCGCCCGACTACCCCGGGTTCGGCTTCACCGAGGTCCCCGACGGCTTCGAGTACTCGTTCGAGCGGCTCACCGACGTCGTGGAGGCGTTCTGCGCGGCGATCGGCCTGCGCCGCTTCGTGCTGTACGCGTTCGACTTCGGCGGCCCGGTCGGGATGCGGCTGGCCGAGCGGCACCCGGAGTGGATCGCGGGGCTCGTCGTGCAGAACGCCAACGCCTACGAGGAGGGCCTGAGCGACGCGGCCCGCGGCTTCGTCGCCGCCGGTCCGGACGAGATCCGTGGCCTGTTCACGCTGGAGGCGACCCGCGGCCAGTATGAGGGCGGCGCCCCGGCCGGCTCGGTCGCCCCGGAGAGCTGGCTGCTCGACCAGCACCTGCTCACCGGGCGCGAGGAGGCGCAGACGGCGCTCGCCCTCGACTACCGCAGCAACGTGGCCCGCTACCCCGCCTGGCAGGCGTGGCTGCGCGAGCACCGGCCGCCGACGCTGGTCGTGTGGGGCCGCAACGACCCGTTCTTCACCGTGCCGGGCGCCGAGGCGTACCGCCGGGACGTGCCCGACGCCGCCGTGCACCTCTTCGACACCGGGCACTTCGCCCTGGAGAGCCACCTGCCGGAGATCGCGCCGCTGGTCGCGGCGCACCTGCGTCAGTCGTTGCCGAACACCTCGGGGTGACGCAGCGCCCAGGCGATGAGCGGCTCCAGGGCGTCGAGCAGGTCCAGGCCGGCCTTCGTCGGGGCGTAGAGCACCTGGACCGGCGTGCTCGGCACCACGGTGCGCTCGAGCAGCCCGTGCTGCTCCAGCTCGCGCAGCCGCTGGGCGAGCAGGCGGTCGGAGATGCCGGTGACGAACTGGCGGTACTGCCCGAAGCGGCGGGCGCCCTCCCGGCCGGCGAGCAGCACCACGCCGACCCAGCGCCGGCCGAGGAACTCCACGGCGGGCTGGAAGGCGCGGCAGGTGTGGTCCTCGGCCCTGACGGAAACGGTGGTCACTTACCAGAGATTAGTTGCTAACCCGGGCTTTGCCCACCGGCCCGGGACTGCGGACGCTGGGACGCGTGACACGATCGCTCGACAACCCACTGCTCGCCGAGCTGCGCTGGGTCCACGACATGATCCGGCGCGACCTGGCGACCGTCCGCCGGCTCGCCGACGACACCGAGCGCGGCGGCCCCTTCGCCGCCGTCCGCGACGGCCTGCGCGAGCTCAACACGAACGGGCCGCTCTTCCAGCTCAAGGTGAACTGCCTGCAGTACTGCCAGTTCGTCCACCATCACCACAGCAACGAGAGCGCGCTGCTGTTCCCCGCCGTGCGCCGGTCGGCCCCGGAGCTGGCCGCCACCGTCGACCGGCTGGAGGCCGACCACCGCGCGGTGGCCGGGCTGCTCGACGAGGTCGAGGCGGCGGCCCGCTCGCTCGGCTCGGCGGCCGACCGGACCCGGCTCGTCGCCGCGCTGCGGACACTGTCCGAGCACCTGCTGGAGCACCTGACGTTCGAGGAGGAGGCGCTCGCGCCCGTCCTCGCCTCCTGGAAACGGTGGCCCTTCCATGGCTGAGTTCGGCATCTCGATCACCCCCGACGACCCCGCGTCCGCGCTCGCGCTGGCCCGCGCAGCCGACGCGGCCGGCCTGGACCTCATCGGCATCCAGGACCACGCGTACAACCCCGGCTTCCTCGACACGATGACCCTCATCGCCCACCTGGGCGCGCTCACCGAGCGGGTCCGGTTCGTGCCCGACGTGGCCGACCTGGCGCTGCGCCCGGCGGCGATGCTCGCCAAGGCCGCCGCGACCCTCGACGTGCTCACGGCCGGCCGCTTCGACCTCGGCGTCGGCGCGGGCGCGTTCCCCGACGCGATCGCCGGCATGGGCGGCCCGCCGTGGCGCGGCGCCGCGGCGGTCGCCGCCACCGCCGAGTCGCTGCAGGTCCTGCGGGCCGCCCTGGACGCGCGCGGCCCGGTCACGCTGGACGGCGAGTACCTGCGCGTGGCCGGCTACCGCCCGGGCCCGGCACCGACCCGCCGGGTCCCGGTCTGGGTCGGCGCACAGGGCCCGCGCCTGCTCGGGGTGGTGGGCGCCCTGGCGGACGGCTGGGTGAGCCCGCTGAACATCTACGTCCCCCCGGCGGAGGTCCCGGCGAAGCAGTCGGTGATCGACGAGGCGGCGCAGCGGGCGGGCCGCGACCCGGCGTCGGTCCGCCGCATGTACAACGTGCTCGGCACGATCGACGGCGCGTCCCGCCACGGCCTGTCGGGCTCGGCGGAGACCTGGGCCCGGACCCTCGCGGACTGGTCGCGCGAGCTGCGCTTCGACACGTTCGTCTTCTGGCCGGTGCACGACGAGCTGGACCAGGTCCGCCGCTTTGCCGAGGATGTGGTACCCCGGGTGCGCGAGCTGCTGACCTGAGAGTCCACAGTGGACGCCGAGGCGGTTCCTGGTCTAGGACGCCGCGGTGTCGCGCTTCTGCCACGGCCAACGCCCGGTGACCTCGACCTCCAGCGAGAAGCTCAGGAAGGTGCGGATGAGGACGATCGCCGCCAGTATCGCCAGGCCGGTCAGCGTGGGCGAGGCGGCGACGGTCCGGATGATGTCGCCGGCCACGAGCAGCTCCAGGCCGAGCAGGATGGTCTGGCCGAGCTGCTGGCGGAAACGCCGGTAGACATCGCGCTCACGCCGGAGGAGCCGGCCGGCGCCGGCCACGAACGCGACCGCCGCGCCGGCCAGGATGACCGCGACCCCCGCGGCATCGATGATCATCCCGATCTTCTCGATCACGTCGTTGTAGACCATCGCGCTCCCCTTGACCCGCCGGCCAGTCACACGCCACCGACTTGCAGCCTCACGAGCAACCCGACGAGGACACATCACCCGAAGCGGGCAAGGAACGAGGCCGGGCGCGCGGCGCCCACATCGCCCCGCCGCGCGCCCGAGCGGCCGGCCGGGGCAGGGCATCGACCGAGGAGGGGCTTGTCGAGACTTTTTCCATGGCTTAGCGTAAGCCGCATAAGAATGGACGCGCACCCCCGTCCCGAAAGGTTCGTGCCGCCATGAGACGTCGTGCCCTCATCGCCTCCGTGCTGGTCGCCGCGCTCGCCAGTGCCGGGTGTTCCGAAGGTGGCGGCGGCGCCGCCGCCGACCCCAAGCAGCTCACCGTCTGGATCATGGGCGACAGCTCCGCCCACTTCGAGGAGCTCGTCAAGCCCTTCACCACGAAGACCGGCATCGCGGTCGACACGGTCGCCATCCCCTGGGACTCGATCGACCAGAAGCTCACCACCGCCGTCGCCTCCGGCAAGGGGCCCGACGTGCTCCAGATCGGCCTGTCGAAGCTGCGCACGTTCGCCGGCTCCGGCGCGCTGATGACGTTCGACGACAAGACGCTCGCCGACCACCCGAACCTCGCCGCCGGCAAGTTCCTCGACGGGGTCGCCGGGAAGGCCACCGCCATCGGCGGCAACGTCGTCAGCGTCCCGTGGGTCAGCGACACCCGCGTGCTCTTCTACCGCACCGACATCCTCCAGGCGGCCGGCATCACCGAGCCGCCGAAGACCTGGGACGAGCTGCGCGCCGACGCCAAGACCCTGGCCGGCCGCGGCAAGGGCCAGTACGGCTACTACATCCCCCAGTGGGACAGCGCCCTGCCCGTCATCATGACCTGGAGCCAGGGCGGCGAGATCACCGACAAGTCCGGGAAGATCACCTTCGACACGCCCGAGTTCGGCAAGGCCGCCGACCTCTACACCGGGCTGTACGCCGACAAGAGCGTGCCGACCAACGCCGACTTCGACCAGGTCCAGGGCTTCACGTCCGGCGTGGCCCCGATGCTCGTCTCCGGGCCCTACCTGGCCGGCGCCGTGAGCGCGGCCGCGCCCGACCTGAAGGGCAAGTGGTCCGTCGCCCCGATTCCCACCGGCGGTACCGACGCGTCCCTCCTCGCCGGGTCGAGCCTCGGCGTCTGGGGCAGCACCGGCAACCGCGACGGCGCCCTGCAGCTGCTCGACTACCTGTCGGAGCCGCAGACCCAGCTCACCTGGTACAAGCTGGACGGTCAGCTGCCGACGGTCAAGCAGGCCCTGGCCGACAGCAGCCTCACCGCCGACCCGCTCGTGCAGGTCTACGCCAAGCAGCTCGCGACCGCCCGGCTGCTGCCGCTGGTGCCGAACTGGGACGGCGAGACCGGCAAGGCGCTGCTCGACGCCCTGAACTCGATCGTGCTCACGGGCGCCGGCCGCGACACCGCACTCAAGGGCCTCTACCAAGCCACGAGCGGCACGTCGACGCAGTGAAGTCCCGCCTCGCACCGTACGCCTTCATCAGCCCCGCGATGGTGCTGCTGCTCGCCTTCGGTGTCCTGCCGATCCTGGTCGCGCTCGGCGTCAGCCTGACCGACCTCAACCTCGCCGGCCTCGGCGACCGCGACCGGATCGGCTTCACCGGCCTCGCCAACTACGAGCGGCTGTTCGCCGACGACGGGTTCTGGCAGGCGCTGACGAACACCGGCATCTTCGTCCTGGTCGGCGTGCCGTCGGTCGTGGTGCTGTCCCTCGCCGTGGCGCTGCTGCTGCACCGCTCCGAGAGCCGGTACTTCAGGGCGCTGCGCAGCTTCTACTTCGTGCCCGCCATCACCGCGATCGTCGCCGTCTCGCTCGTCTGGGGCTACCTCTACAACACCCAGTTCGGCCTGCTCAACTACGTGCTGTCGGTGGTCGGGCTGCCCGAGGTGCAGTGGCTCAGCGACCCGCTGTGGGTGAAGTTCTCGGTCGCGCTGGTCGCCGTGTGGCGCGGCACCGGCCTGAACATCATCATCTTCCTGGCCGCGCTCCAGGCGGTGCCGAAGGAGTACCGCGAGGCCGCCGCCATCGACGGCGCCGGCGAGCTGCGCACCACCGTGAGCGTCGTGGTCCCGCTGCTGCGGTTCGCGATCCTCTTCGTCACCGTCACCACCGTCATCGCCTGGCTGCAGTTCTTCGACGAGCCGTTCGTGCTCACCAAGGGCGGCCCGCTCGGCGAGTCGACGAGCATCTCGCTCTTCCTGTACCAGAAAGGCTTCTCGGTGAGCCAGTTCGGCTACGCGAGCGCCGGCTCGGTCGTCCTGTTCGTCGTCATCGCGGCGGTCACGCTGCTCCAGCTGCGATTGGTGAGGACCGATGCGGAGACATAGGGGCACGACGATCGTCATCGGCACGGTGCTCGGCATCGGCGCCCTCGTCACCGCGTTCCCGTTCGCCTGGATGGTGTTCGGCTCGGTGAAGCCGCGCAGCGAGTCCGTCGCCTACCCGCCGAAGGTCCTGCCGGAGCAGCCGACCCTGCAGTACTTCCGGCAGCTGTTCGGCGAGCTCGACTTCGGCCGGTACCTCGTCAACACCGTCGCCGTCGTCGTCATCGGGATGGCGGGCGTGCTGCTCATGGCCGCGGCCGGCTACGGCTTCGCGAAGTTCCGCTTCCGCGGCCGGGAGCCGCTGTTCTTCCTGGTCCTGGTCACGATGATGATCCCGGTCCAGGTCACCATGGTCCCGACGTACCTCATCCTCAACGGCCTCGGCCTCACCAACACGCTGCTGGGCATCGCGCTGCCCGGCCTGGTCTCCGGGTTCAGCGTGTTCCTGTTCCGGCAGTTCATGTCGACGATCCCGAGCGAGCTGCTCGAGGCGGCCCGGATCGACGGCGCCGGGGAGGCGCGGATCTTCCTGCGCGTCGTCCTGCCGCTGTCCCGGCCGATCCTGGCCGTGCAGGCCGTGCTGGCCTTCATCGCCGGGTGGAACAGCTTCCTGTGGCCGCTCATCGTCGCCGACGACGAGCGCCTCTACACGCTCTCCGTCGGTGTGTCGCTGCTCAACCGGCAGATCGCCACCAACCCGTCCCTCCAGATGGCCGCCGCGACCCTCATGGTGGTGCCGGTCCTCGCCGTGTTCGCCGTCCTGCAGCGGTTCGTCGTGCAGGGCTTCACCATGTCCGGTCTCAAGTAAGGCAACCACGTGATGCGCAACGCAGGTTTCGTCCGCGCCGACGGCGCACAGCTGCTCGACGGCGCGGGCCGCCCGCTGCTGCTGCGGGGCATCGGCCTCGGCAACTGGCTGCTGCCCGAGGGGTACATGTGGCGCTTCGGCGACGACCTCAGCTCGCCCCGGCAGATCGAGGCGCACGTCGAGCGGCTCGTCGGGCCACAGCGCGCCGCGGAGTTCTGGGCCCGGTTCCGCGCCGTGTTCGTCACCGAGGCCGACGTCGCCGAGATCGCGGCGCTGGGCTTCGACCACGTGCGGCTGCCGCTGAACTCGCGGGTCCTCATGGACGACGACGGCGAGTTCCGGCCCGAGGGATTCGCGCACGTCGACCGCCTGCTGGACTGGTGCGAGCGGCACAACCTCCGGGTCCTGCTCGACCTGCACGGCGCGCCCGGCGGGCAGACCGGCACCAACATCGACGACTCGCCCAACGGCAAGCCGGAGCTGTTCATGCATCAGCGGTACCGCCGGATGACCGTCGAACTGTGGACGGAGATCGCCCGGCGGTACCGTCACCGCACCGTGGTCCTCGGCTACGACCTGCTGAACGAGCCGCTGCCCAACGAGTGGCAGCACGTCTACGCCGCGTCGCTCGTCGAGCTGTACCGCGAGCTCACCGCCGCGATCCGCGCCGTCGACCCCGACCACCTGCTGGTCTACGAGGGCTCGCACTGGGCGACCAACTGGTCGATCTTCACCGAGGTGCTCGACCCCAACTCGGCGCTGCAGTTCCACCGCTACTGGTGCCCGCCCGACCGCTCCTCGATCCAGCCGTACCTCGACGCGCGGTACCGCCTGGGCCTGCCCATCTACATGGGCGAGGGCGGCGAGAACACCCCCGAGTGGATCTACACCGCGCACCGGCTCTACGAGCAGCACGGCATCGGCTGGAACTTCTGGCCGTGGAAGAAGCTGGACACCCGCACCTCGCCCGTCTCCGCGGTGCGCCCGGACGGCTGGGAGCTCATCGCGGATCCGGCGTCCGATGTGGACCCCGCCACCGCCTGGCGCGTGCTGCTGCGGTTCCTCGACGCGGTGGCGCTGCCCGCCTGCGAGCGGCGCCCCGACGTGGTCAACGCGATGTTCGGCCGCGCGCCGCTGCGGGTGCCCGGCTGGGGCTACATCGACCAGCGGGCCCGCTTCCGCGACCGGTTCGCCGGGTTCGACACCGCGAACGTGTGGCACCACCCGGCCGGCGAGCCGTACGGGGCCGGGGAGACCGCCCCGATCAGCGTGCCGGCCGGTGAGGAGCTGCACTTCCCCCTGGAGCGCCGGCCCGCCGCGTGGCGGGTGGACAGCGACGGGTCGTTCGAGGTCCGCTGGCACGGCGACCGGATCGTCGCCCGGGCGACGACCGCCGCCCGGCTGCGCGCGATCGAGCTGAGCGGGGACTGACGACGAGTATGATCGGGCAACCATGAGCGACCTCGCCGCCGGCCGGCACAGCACCGGCCTTCCCGAGGTGTCGACGGTCACGACCCTGCGGCAGCGCAACAGCGCGCTCGTCCTGCGGCACGTCATCCTGGCCCAGCAGACCACCCGGGCCGACATCGCGCGCGACTGCGGCCTGTCCACCGCGTCCGCCGCCAACCTGGTCGCCGACCTCATCGCCGACGGGCTGGTCGAGGAGCGCGGCTCGGTGTCCTCGCGGGGCGGCCGGCCGATCGCGGTCATCGCCCCACGCGCCGAGAGCGCGGTGACGATCGGCGCCGACATCGGCGAGCGCGGCGTGGCGGTGGAGATGTTCGACCTGTCGATGCAGCGCATCGACCGCGAGTTCCGCGGCGGCGCCGAGGAGGAGTCGCCGGAGAAGATCGGCGTCGATCTCCAGGACGCCCTCGAGGCGCTGCGCGAGCGGCACGCGGCGCGCTGGCCGACGCTGCTGGGCATCGGCCTGGGCCTGCCCGGCGTGGTCGAGGTCGGCGCCGACGGCCGGCAGATGCTCTACGCGCAGAGCCTCGGCTGGCCGCCGGTCCCCGTCGCGGCGCTGTGCGACGTCGGCATGCCGGTGCTGGCCGAGAACGGCGCCAAGATGCAGGCCCGCGCCGAGCTGTGGTTCGGCAACGCCCGCGGCGCCGGCCACGCCCTGGTCGCGCTCCTCGGCCGCGGCGTCGGCCTCGGCGTGGTCACCGAGGGCCGCCTCATGCAGGGCTCGCACTCCAGCGCCGGCGAGTGGGGCCACACCGTCGTCGAGCGCGGCGGCCGGGTCTGCCGCTGCGGCAACCGCGGCTGCGTCGAGGCCTACGTCGGCGCCGACGCGATCCTGGACGCCTGGCGCGGCACGGGCGCGACGTTCGAGGGCTCCGGCTGGCGCGCGATCGGCGAGCTGCTGACGGCGGCCGCGGCCGGCGACCCGTCCGCGTCGGCGGTCGTCGACGACGTCGTCGACTGCCTGGGCGCGGCCCTGGGGGGCATGGTGAACCTGACCGGCCCCGAGCGCATCGTGATCGGCGGCTGGGTCGGCCTGCGGCTGATGGAGAGCCTGGCCCCGCACCTGGAGGCGTCGATCCGCGCGCACAGCCTGGCCCGCCCGGGCGCCCAGTTCCGCCTGCTGGACGCGGCCTTCGGCGGCGACGCCGTGGCCACCGGCTCGGCCCTGCTCCCGCTGGAGGCGATGATCGCCCAGCGTTGAGCGAGATGCCGGCGCGCTCGTCACCCCGGCGCCGACCGGGTCGGTCGGCAGCCGGGTCGCCGCCCTGGTCGCGGCCCCGCGCCGGGTGCCCGCCGGGCGCTGGGGCGGCATCGGGGGCGCGCGTGCACCATCGGTACCGTATGGTCAACCGCCGTGCGTCGTTCCTTGATCTCTGGCGTTCTCGTCGCGGCCCTGCTGACGGCCGCCTGCACCGATAGCGAGCCGAAGCCGGCCGGTTCCAGCACTGCGGCGCCCAGCGCCGTCCCCAGCCCCACGGGGCCCGACTACACCGCGTGGCAGGGCGGGACCTCCACGCCGGTCGCCGACCCCATGTACCCCCAGTACGGCAACCCCGCGCTCGACGTCCTGCACTACGGGCTCGTCCTCGACTGGAAGCCGGACACCAGGACGCTCACCGGGACGGCGACGCTGCGGCTGCGGGCCGCGGCCGCGGTCAGCGACCTGAAGCTCGACTTCTCCAAGGCCTACACGATCGACGAGGTCACGCTGAACGGCACGCCGGCCAGCGGCGCCGTCGCCGACACCAAGCTCACCGTGGCGGGTTCCCTGGCCAAGGACGCGTTCGCCACGCTCGTCGTCAAGTACCACGGGACGCCCACGACCGTGCCGATGCCCTCGCACCGGACCGACACCGAGCCGCTCGGGCTCACCGTCACCAAGGACGGCGGCCTGTGGACCATGCAGGAGCCGTACGGGGCGTCGACCTGGTACCCGGTGAACGACCAGCCGTCGGACAAGGCGCTCTACGACATCGCGGTGACCGTGCCCGAAGGGTGGTCGGCGATCGCCTCCGGCACGGCGCAGGTGCCCGACGGCAACACGTTCAAGTACGCGTCGACGGCGCCGGTGGCGAGCTACCTGACCACGCTCGCGGTCGGCAAGTACCAGAAGGAGACGGCCGCCGGGCCGCACGGGATCCCGCTCACCTACTGGTACCGGGCCGGCACCGACGACAAGGCGCTGCCCTACCTGCGCAGGTCGCCGCAGTACCTGACCTGGCTGGAGCAGCACTTCGGGCCGTACCCGTTCGACAGCGGCGGCGTGGTCATGGTGCCGTCGGCGTCGGGCATGGAGACCCAGCAGATGATCACGATGGGCCTGCCCGACTACGGCAGCGACGCGGCGTTCAAGACCGGGTTCGACGCCGACCTGCTGCACGAGTACGCGCACCAGTGGTTCGGCGACGCGGTCACCCCGACCAACTGGAACGACCTGTGGCTCAACGAGGGCTGGGCCACCTACGCCCAGCACCTCTACACGAACGAGCGCGACAAGGTCACCGCGAAGCAGTGGGAGGACTGGGCCCGCGGTGTCGACGCCCGGCTGCGCCAGCGGCTCGGCCCGCCCGGCAAGCCGAAGGCGGACAGCTTCGCCGAGAGCAACGTGTACATCTGCCCGGCGCTCATGCTGCACCAGATCCACAAGCAGATCGGCGACGCGAAGTTCTTCGCCATGGCCACCGACTGGGCCCAGAAGCACCGCAACACGACCCAGGACCGGGCGTCGTTCATCGCGTTCGTGAACCAGCACACGGGCCAGGACTTCACGTCCCTGATCAACACCTGGCTCGACTCGCCCACGACCCCGAAGTAGGTCAGATCACCGCGATGTCGCGCTCGCCGGTGAGCCGGTCGATGCGCAGCCGGCACAGCAGGCTGCCGGCTCCGCTGTTGATCTCGCCGTAGCGCTCGGCCTCGCCGCGCGGCACGTACCGCTCGGCGATCCGGGTCGCCCACCGTTGCAGGTCCGGCGGGTCCTCGGTGACCGTGACGTCACCCCGCACGGCCACGAACTGGTACGGGAACCGCTCCACGTCGACGGTGAGCGCCGCCCGCGGGTTCGCCCGCAGGTGACGCCCCTTCACCGACTCGGTGCCGGTGCTGAACACGAGGTCGCGCCCGTCGATCACGAACCAGATCGGCGCGACGTGCGGATCGGCCGTGGTGCCGGCCGTGGCGAGCTTGCCCGTGTGGGTGCCCTCGCCGAGAAGGTCCATCACCTCTTGCTCGGTCATCGTTGCCACACCTCAGTCTCCCGCGGCGCGGGCGGGCCGCCGCGGGAGACCGCGGGTGAGACTCAGTAGCCGTAGCGGTTCTTCAGGTGGCGCCACCAGTCGCGGAACATCCAGGCGTCGAACTCGGTGATCTGCGCCGCCGAGCCGGCCTTCATCAGGAAGCCGCCCACGCCGGTCGGGGTCCAGTCGTAGAAGTCGTCCAGGCCGAAGCTGTGGCCCATCTCGTGCAGTAGGATGTGGATGTTGTCGGCGTCGAGCGCGCCGACGTAGTACTCGCTGCCGATGCGCTGGCCCCAGTCGCCGCCGGCGCCGCCGCCGAAGCCCGCGGTCAGCCACAACGACATGTCGTAGTGGTGGGACGGGCCGCCGGGGCAGTTGGGGTACTGGCCGCTCTGGTTGAAGAAGCGGCCGCACGGGGTCGAGCACTGCGGGGCGTTCTCGCGGATGTCGTTGACATAGATGTCGACCGACGTGTCCGTCCACTGCAACTGCGCGCGGTCGCGCACGGCCCAGCCGACGACCTTCACCGGGACGTTCTGGTACGGCCAGCCGTTGTGGCCGACCATGACGTCCATCCATTTCTTGAACTGCCGCTGCAGCGCCGCGTGGATGCGGTCCCGCAGCGCGGCGCTCACCGTCGCCGACGAGTCCCAGCGCACGCAGTAGTTGATGCTGCCGCCGCCCGCGAAGAGCTGGTCCCAGCCGTAGTTGCGGAAGCCGTACAGGTTGGAATAGGTCTGCTCCTGGTGCGTCCACACCTGGTTGAGCGGCGTCACCAGGCCGGCCGGCGGGTTCCAGCCGGTCGTGGGCGGCGTGGTCGGGGTGGTGGTGATCGCCGAGGCGTAGGCGCGCACCTCGAGCAGGCCGACCGACGCCGACCCGCTCTGCAGCACCACCCGCAGCCGGCTGGTGCTGACCTGGTTGAAGTTCACCGCGTTGTACCGGTTGACCGCGACGGGGTACGCGCTCGCGCCGGACACGTCGGTGTAGGCCGAGCCGGTCCAGTACTGCAGCCGCCACGACGCCGGCAGCCGCACGCCGCCGTTGTCGTCGAAGAAGTAGACGTCGGCCGATCGCAGGGTCTGGGCCGACGGCCAGGTGAGCAGCACCCACTGCTCGCCGGTGTTGGGCCAGGTGCCCCAGCGCCGGTTGACCGTGTCGTTCGAGGTGGTGGGGTCGATGCCGTCGTTGACCGCGGCCACGCTCTCCCACGGCGACGTGTACGACGCCGTGGCGGTGGCCGCGCGGGCGAGGTTGTCGCCCTGGCCGGGGGCCGCGTCCGCGACGACGGGCACGCCGACGAGCAGGGCGAGGGTCGCGGCGGCCACGGCGGCGGTCCGGCGCAATCGCAATCGCATGAGTCCTCCCGAGAGGAAGCCGAAAACCTTTTCGAGCGGGACCCTGACATCGATAAGCCCAAGTGTCAACGCATCGAAGGAAGTGACTGTCACATCGACCGGGCGAAAGGTTTCGGCCGTGAAAGTTCCACCGTCCAGCGCGCGAGCAGGTCGCCCAGCTCGCGGGTCCACGGGTGGTCCGCGCCCAGCACGTCGCGCATTTCCGCCAGTACCGCCGCCGCCTCCGCGACCGCGCCCAGCCCGTCCCCCGACCGGTGGCGCAGCTCGGCGTGCTGCTGACGGGTGCGCAGGGGGCGCCGGGCGTGCGCGGCCGAAGACCTCCCCCGCCAGCGACTGGAGGGCGGCCAGGCCGGCCAGGCCGCCCGCCCGGCGCCGAGCTCAGACGGGACGGCGGCGGCCCCTCACCGGCCGCCGCCGCGCCCCGCCACACCCCACCAGGGGCGGTCTAAGGATGGACGCGAAGCTCGTAGATGCGGGGTCGGTGGCGGCTCCGATGTACGACAAAATCCAACAAGTTCAATAAAGACTGCACTCGATCGGACATCGTGTCAAGCATTGACAGAAGCGAGGAGCACGCGCCACAGCACGGCTCCCCCGGCCCCGGCGGCGACGGCGGCCCCGGCCAGCACCGGCCACGCCGCCCAGAGCCGGTGCCGCCCCGCCAGCCAGCCGAGCACGGCGAGCGGCAGCACGATCCGCACGGCCGTCCCGGCGGCGACGGCCTGGTAGAACGGGTCGCCGAGCGGCAGCCGCCACGGCGCGACAGCGGCCCAGCCCTCCGCGGACAGCAGCCCGCAGGCCACTCCGGCCGCGCCCGCCGCCGATCGGGGGGACGAGGCCCGGACGGTGTGGCCGAGGAGTCCGAGCAGCGGGCCGGCCACGAGCGAGCCGGCCAGCCAGAAACCGGTCATGAGGGCGACGGACCGCAGCGCGTACGCGTCGGCCGAGCTGCCGTCCTCCAGGGTGCCGCCGCTCCACCGCCGGCTGACGAAGACGATCAGCAGGTAGTACGCCAGCGTCGCCGCGACGAGGGTCCCGGTCGCGCGGAGCACGGCGGCGCGCCGGCCGGCCGTGGACCGGCCGGCCAGGAACGCGGCGAGGCCCCAGGCGAGGCCGCTGCTGGTGAGGGCGGCCATGACCGCGCGGAGGACGCCGTCGGGGGCGTCCGCGAGGACGGCGAGCAGCCCGAGGGCGGCGCCCGCGAGGACCCACACGGCGGTCACGGGAGGTCGTGGATCTCGATCACGCGGGTCGTGGGGGCCGCGGCGCCGAGGGTCTCGCGGAGGGCGAGGCGGTCCGGGTCGGTCAGGAAGGACTCGTAGCCCGCGCGGGAGCGGAACCGGATCAGGTGGACCTCGGTGGTCCCGTCGGTGCCCCGGGTGCGCCGCTCCAGCACGCCGCCGTGGCGGGCAAGGTAGCCCAGCACCGCGTCCTCGTAGCGTTGCCCGGCCTCGGCCGCGCCGGGGGCCATCTCCACCACGGCCGCGAGGAGCAGCCCGTCGTCGTCCGCCACGGCCCCGACCCTAGCCGATCACCGCCCGGGGCCGTGGTCACCAGGCCGTCGGGTGCCGGTCATCGCACGATCCGCGACACGTCCGACAGCGCGATGTGCTGCCGCACGTCGCCGGCCAGCGCCGAGGTCGTGACGCCGCGGATGGTGACGGCGTCGACGTGGCGGATGAAGAAGCCGTACGCCGGCGGCGTGCTGTTGCTGGTGAGGAACGAGCTCTCCGGGTAGGCGCCGGTGTACTCCCCCGGCTCGGCCGGTATCTTGCGCACCCCGCCCGGCACCGTCTGCTGCACGTCGCTGAGCAGCAGCCCGTACAGGCGGTAGGTGGTGCCGTCGAGGATCTGCCCGGTCGCCAGCGACGGCTCGGCCACACCGGTCGCGGTGACCCCCTCGAAGCTGACCCCGCTGATCCAGCCGGGCTTCGCCGACGACTCGGTCCGCTTGCCGGCCAGCACGAAGAACGCCCGCAGGGCGCGGTCGACGGTGATCCGCCGGAACGTGATGTTCGAGATCGTCGCGCCGTCGACCGACAGCACCGTGAGCGCCGCCTTGTCGGTGTTCTTGACGAGCACGTCCTCGATGACGACGTTGCGGAACGAGCCGCGGCTCTCGGTGCCGAACTTCACCCCGTTGGCCCGCTCGGAGTGCCCGACGGTGGACAGCCGCACCACGGCGCCGTCGACGCCGGTGTTGTACGACTTGAAGCAGATCGCGTCGTCGTCGGTCCACACGTTGACCCGCTCGACGAGCACGCCGCGGCTGTCGACGATATCGATGCCGTCGCGGTTGGCGTAGAGGTTGCTGTCGATGTTGACGTCGGCGATGAGCACGCCGTCGACGGCGGCCGGGACGATCGCCCAGGCGGCCGCGTTGCGCACGTGGAGGTTGCGCACGGTGACGTTGCGGCCCTTGGTCAGCGTCATCAGGGTCGGGCGGATCGTGTCGGTGCCGCCGCTGCGCTCGATCGCCCACTCCGGCTTGCCGCCGTTGCCGTCGACCGTGCCGCCGCCCTCGACGCGCACGTTCTCGGCGCCGACCGAGAGGATGAGCGAGCGGCGCCGGTTGCCGAAGTTCTCCATGCCGGCGGCCTCGGCGTCGAAGAACGGGTACGCCGAGTCCTCGCGGGTTCCCAGCAGTATCGCATCCCGGGCGATCCACAGCGTCATGTTGGACTTCAGGCGGATCGTCCCGGTCTTGAACACGCCGCCGGAGAGCACGACCGAGCCGTTCGCCGGCACCGCGTCGATCGCCCGCTGCAGCGCCGCCGTGTCGTCGGCGACGCCGTCGCCGACCGCGTCGTACGGGGCCTTGCGCACGTCGACGACCGGGCCGGGCGGGGCGGCTACCGGGTTCGTATAGGCCATGACCTTGTCGATCGCGAGGGTGCCGGTGTCCTGGCTGCCGACGCCGAAGGACAGCCGGCCGACGTCGTCGGCACCGTCGCGGAAGGCCCAGCGCGGCACCCGCTGCTGGTTCGGGTCGATCGGCTCGAGGCGCCGCCCGTCGACGTAGACGTCGAAGCGCTGGGCCGGAACGTCGAGCACGAGGCGGATGGTGTACCACCGGTTGGCCGCGAACGACATGAGCTCATCGCGACTGCGCCCGGTGTCATAGACCAGCTTTCCCTCGCTGAACTCCAGGTTGGCCACGGTCTGGCCGCCCGAGCCCTGGACGCCGAGCGCGAGCCGGGTGCCGGAACTCTTGTCGGTCCGCACCGTGGCCTGCACGATCACCGTGCCGCCGGTGGGCGTGAACGGACGGACCGCGGTCGCGTCGCCCTTGCCGGCCCGGCTGAGCAGCAGGCTGCGGTCGAGAGCGCTGGGCAGCGCCGCGACCTGGGCCCGGGCCTCCTTGTTCACCTGGTAGCCGGGCGGCGGCGCGCCGGTCGGGGCGTCGTCGAACCGGTCGAGGACGAGGTAGCCGACGGACGGGTCGGGGTTTCGGTGGGCGTTGACGTCGTCGAGGTACAGCGCGCCGGCGTCCGGCCCGCCGCCACCGGCGGCGACGGCGGTGAGGGCGGTGGCCCGCTGCTGGAACGGCTGGGCGGCGACGACCTGCTGGCCGTCGACGAACACGTCGTAGCGCTGGACATCGGTGCGCAGCACCAGGCGCAGCGCGTACCACCGATCCCCCTGCGCCGGCTGGTTCGCCAGCTGCCCGTCGCGCAGCGCGACCGACGCCACGACCTGCCCCTCCGGGCCGCGGGCGGCGAGCAGGTCGACCGGCCCGCCGGGCCGCTCGACGAAGACCCGCGCGGCGACCTCGACGGTCCCGTCGAGCGGGCCGAACCGGCGCACCGCGCTGGCCGCGCCGGCCACCTTCAGGCTGCGGTTCACGGCGTCCGGGAACTCCGCGACGGCGACGCCGCCGGCCGGCCCGTCGGCCGCCCAGCCGCCGGGCACCTCCCCCGGCGCGCTGCCGTTGAAGTCGCTCGCGTCGTACGACCAGGTCAGCCCGCCGGTGCTCGCGCGGCCGTCGGGAGCGCCGGGCGAACCGCGCTCCGCGCCGCCACGGGGCCTGCTGGTGCAGCCCCCGGCGACCAGGGCGGCGACCAGCAGGCCCGCCGTGACCGCGCCGCCCCTCACCGCACCGCGCCCACCGGCTCCGGCGCGGGGCGCCGCGTGCCGGGCAGTGCGAGGACGACGAACGAGTACACGACCATGGCGGCCGAGGAGCCGAGCAGGTAGCCGGGGGCGCCCCACCAGATGGTGGCCAGCGGCACCAGCACGACCGCGAGGACGAGCATGACCCAGCGGGCCCGCAGCAGCGCGGCGAACTCGCCGCGCACGAACCGGCTCAGCGACGTGCCGAACGACAGGCCCAGCGCCACCTTCTCGGCGGCGGCCGCGACGAGCACCGCGCCGACCGGGATGAACGCCAGCGCCGGGACCAGCTCGTGGCCGAGCAGCACCGCGCCGGCCAGCAGCGCGCCGCCGACGACCATGAGCCCGGCCGACACGACGCCGTCGCGCAGGTCCTGCGCGGCCGTGGTGACGACCGTCTTCTCCCGCCGGTAGATGAGCACCCGGCGCAGCGTGATCGACAGGAACGACAGCGGGGCGAACACCTGCTGCAGCACCCGCACCGCGCCGAGCGTGGCCGGGGCGACGACGAACGCCGTGATCTGCAGCGCGAGGACCGGGGTCAGCCCGACGAGCAGCGCGTCGAGCGAGGCGGAGCCCATGAGGTTGCGCCGGGAGCGGACCCAGCCGGCCAGCCCGCGCAGGGCCGGCCGCCGGTGCACCCGGACCGCCGCCGCCAGCACGAACAGCACGTTGACCGCGGCCCACGACAGGCACAGCAGCAGCGGCTCGTGCAGCGCCGCGAACAGCACCATGAGACCGGCCTGCACGGCCAGCCACGCGCCGGCGTCGAAGAACGCGGCCTTCGCGGTGCCGCTGGCCACGTCGGCGGAGCGGCCGATGTCGAGGGCGATCGCGAACGGGATGCCGATCGCATAGGCGATGGCGTACTTCGGCGACGCGTCCGGCACCAGCACGCCCGACAGCGCCGCGACGAGCGCGCCGACGGCCCCGCCGAGCAGCGCCGCGGTCACCGCCCAGCGGCACGGCCACGCGTCGGCCCGCCGGTCCTTGCTCGCGTCGGACAGCAGCGTCGCCTCCGACAGGCTGCGCTGCAGCACGCCGCAGGTCAGCTGGAACACCAGCACGGCGCCGGCGGTGGCACCGACCGCCGCGAGGCCGCCGGAGTACGCCAGGGTCAGGCTGAACACCAGGCTGGTGCCCATCAGCGACAGCTGGCTCAGGCTCAGGGCGAGGCTCGACCAGGCCCCCGGTCCGAGGCGCTTCACCGGCCGGCCCCCGCCCGCGCGTCGAGCGAGTGGCGGACCGCGAGCGCGACGCCCTCCTCGATGGGCGGCGCCGAGCGGGCCGCGGGAACGTCGGCGACGGCGCCGTCGAGCAGCGCGGCGAGGGACCGCGCGGCCGCCTCGGGGTCGTCGAAGTCGGCGAAGCCGAACCGGCCGCCGGACACCGCCGCGGCCTCCGGCAGGCCGCCGACCGGGGAGATGAGCATCGGCAGGCCGCGCCGGCCGACCTCGACGGCGACCCGCCCGAACGGCTCCATCCACTTCGACGGGATGAGCACCACGTCGACCCGCGCGCAGAACGCGTCGACGTCGAGGTGGCCGGCGAGCTCGACGTCGAGCCCCTCGGCCCGGGCCAGCTCGGCCAGGGTGCGCACGTAGTCGGGGTGGCCCTCGCCGGCGACCAGCATGGACACCGCCTTGCCGGTGCCCCGGCGGTAGGCGGCGGCGGCGCGGATCGCCGACTCGATGCCCTTGACGGCGTCGAGGCGGCCGATGTACCCCGTGACAAGGTCACCGGCGGGCCGGTGCGGCGGGGTCGGCGCCGCCCCTCGCGCGCCGAGCATCGGGTACGCGACGAGGCTGCGGGCCGGGGTCGTCAGACGGGCCGCGACCAGCTCGGTCTGCACGAACCCGGACACGCAGACGGCGAGCCCGTCGGCCGGCTGGGCGGCCCGCATGATGCGGGTCTTCACCGAGCACTCGCCGCAGACCTGGGCGCACGAGGTGCCGCCCTTGAGCCGGGACCGGCGCCAGCAGGTGTCGCTCAGATCGTGGTAGACCCGCACGAACCGGGTGCCGGTCTCCTTCCGCAGCGCACGGGCCCGGCGGACCAGCCACGGGCCGGTCCGCGAGACGTTGGTGGCGACGACGACGTCGGGGCCGAAGGCCCGCAGCCGCCGGCCCAGCCGTCCGGCGATCGGCGGCCACAGCCACGCGGTGAGGAACTCCAGCCCGCGGCGGACCTTCGAGTCGGCGTGCGCCCGGCGGCCGAACGGGCGGCGGACCGCGTGCACGGTCAGCGGGCCGTCGGGGTACACCTTCTCCTCGTCGGCCGGCACGAACACCTCGACGGTCGCGAACCGGGCCAGCTCCAGCGCCGCGGCCCGGGCCGAGCGTTCGGCGCCGCCGACGGTCTCCGGCCACCACCAGTCGGCGAGCACCGCGATCTTCGGTCTCTGTGCGTTCATGCTCCTGCCTTCGCCGATATACCGCTGCCGAGGTGCGGCCCGCCACCCGCCCCGGCGGCGGTGTCCGGGTCCCGGGTGAGGCCCCAGGGCCGGAACCGCCAGCCGATGACCGTCACGACGAGCGTCACGAACGCCGCGCCGACGAGCGGGATCTGAGCGCCGAGCGGCCCGCGCAGCAGGCCGATCTGACATGCGGCGAAGAGTACCGCCAGCGCCATCGGCAGGCTGATCCGGCTGTCGCCGAGCGCGCGGTCGAGCCGGGCCGCGATCCGGCCGTAGAAGAAGAACACCACCACGACGCCGGCCAGCGAGAACTCGACGGCGACCTCGGCCCAGAACGGCAGCGACAGGTTCTGGAACGTATAGCCGCGGCTGGCCGCGACGACGTTGCCGGCCGCGATGGCCTTGCCGTCCCAGATCGACCGGGGCACCCAGAACAGCAGCGCCGAGATCAGGTGGTGGCCCCAGGTGTTGCCGTGGACGTGGACGTAGTACACCGAGTTGACGGTCTGCTGGAAGCCGTCGAAGTCGTAGGTGTAGTAGGCGTCGAGGCCGAGCCGCAGGTTGCTGCGGGACTTGTCGTTGCGGAACAGGTTCGCCAGCGGGTAGACGACGGCGAGGCCGCCGAGCATGCCGGCCGAGAACAGGGTCCGCCAGGACTGCCGCTCGAAGCGCACGAACGCGAAGGTCGCGGCGAGCATGACGCTGAACGTCGCGAACCGGTTCGCGGTCAGCGGGTTGTTGTAGATGACGTTGAGCACGGCCGAGATGCCGGTCAGGCCGAGCAGGATCAGCCGCGCCTTCGGCGTCGCGTGGTTGCGCTCGCGCAGGCAGAGCAGGCACAGCACCAGCGACACCAGGCAGACGGCGGCCGGCAGCGTGCTGAGCAGGCCGACGAGCGCCTGGTCCTTGCCGCCGCTGAGCCCGGCCTGCTTGATCGCCGCCTGCAGGGTGTCGCGGTCGGTGAACCGGACCGCGAGACCGCCGGTCTGCGGCAGGCAGGCCGCGGTGAGCAGGGTGGCCACCACGGTCGCCACGAGCGCCTGCTCGATCGTGACGCGGAACCGCCGCACGGGCGGGCCGGCCCGGACCGGTGCGCCCCGGCCGTAGCCGATCCAGAAGGTGGCCACGGCGGTGAGCAGGATGACCTGGGCGGTCACGTAGAACTGGTGCAGCGGCAGGTCGGGCCAGGCCATGATGTCGTCGCGGATCTGCACGAGCGGCGCGAAGCCGACCCACACGGCGACGAACGACCAGAACGTCACAGCGACCGGCGCGAACCGGCCGGAGAAGGTGACCTGGTACAGCGCCACCAGGCAGACGACCAGGACGACGAGCCCGAGCGCGCCGGCGAGGGTCGGGTTCGGCGCGACCAGGGTGACACCGAGCAGCGCGACGAGCGCCACGAGGGCGACCGCCGCGACGACGTCGCGGGCCCGCGCACGCGGCCGGGCCGCGTGCCGGAACCTCGGGCGCCCGTCGCGCTGCTCGGGGTCAGGAAGCGTCATCGGCGACCCAGGACGCGATGCGGCGCTTGAACACGTCGGCGGAGAAGTTCCACGCGTGCGCGCGGATCCGGTCGTGGTTCAGCGAGCCGACGTGCCGCAGGGCCGAGGCGTAGGCGGCCGGGTCGAGCGAGTCGAGCAGGAACCCGGTCTCGCCGTGCACGACGGTCTCCAGCAGCCCGCCGCGGCGCACGCCGAGCACCGGGGTGCCGCAGGCCTGGGCCTCGACCGGGATGATCCCGAAGTCCTCGTGGGCCGGGAACAGCAGCGCGAGGGCGCCCCAGTACAGCTCCCGCAGCCGCTCCCGCGGCGGGCGGTGCTCGAACGTGACCGGCACCCGGGCCTTCTCCGCCTCGCGCCGCAGGTTCGCCTCCTCCGGGCCGGAGCCCGCGATGACCAGCGGGATCCCGGCGGCGTCCGCGATGCGGATGATGAGATCGAAGTTTTTGTACCCCACCCAGCGGCCGAGGCCGAGCAGGTAGCCGCGCTGCTGCATGCGCTCGTGCGCGGGCGCGGCCGCGAAGTAGTCGACGTCGACCGGCGGGTGGATGACCCGGGAGTCGCGGTTCCAGAACCGGCGCAGCCGCGACTGCACCTCCATCGAGTTCGCGGCGTAGCTGTGCACGTGCCGGCTGAGCCGCACGTCGGCCGCCTGCAGCGCCTTGCGGGGCAGGGTGAGCAGGCCGTTGGAGCCGCGGCCGTCGAAGTCGGGGCTCCAGACGTAGCGGGCCGGCGAGTGCACGTAGCTCAGGTACCGGGTGTCCTCCGACGAGCCGAGCTTCACGGTGTGCGCGAAGGCGTGGCTCGAGGAGACGACCACGTCGAAGTGCTCCCTGGTCAGGGTGCGCCAGGTCAGCGGCATGACCGGCAGCGCCAGCGGCTTGGCGTGCCGCAGCGGGGTCTTCGCCAGCCACGACTCCTGGAACCCGGAGCCGCGCTGGGCGGCCGGGTCGCGCCACAGCACGAACGGCTTGGCCTGCGGCAGCACCTCGTGCATGGCGACGAAGACGTTCTCCGATCCGCCGGTCACGGCGAACCACTCGTGCACCAGGGCGATCGACTTGCCCGGCAGCAGCGTCTCCGGCGCCTGTGCGCGCAGGTCATCCACGTGCGTCCTCCCTGTCTCCGAGCGGCCTGCCCGGCTGTGGTCTGTTCGGGGCCCGGTCCTGGAAGTCTCGCCGGGACAGGACCACCGTCTCGTCGCCGCCCGTCGCGGCCGGCAGCACGACGGTCTGGTCCATGTCGACCCGGCGCAGCACGACCGTGGCGTCGGCTTCGACGGGCCGCGCGTCGGGCGCCGGCTGCGGCGGCTGCGGTTGCGGCGCCGCCGGTGGCTGCGGCGTCGGCTGCGGCTTCCGTTTTGGCAGGATGCGCCGCCCGCCGCGCTCCAGCAGCAGCACGAGCGTGGCGCCGGCGGCCAGGTACAGCACATACTGCAGCCACGCGCCCTGGTTGTCGACCGAGTCGCCGTCGAGGGACAGCCGCTTGGCGGCCCGGTCGCGGTAGACCTCGGCGTAGACGTGCGTGGGGTCGCTCTTGAGCACGGCGTCGAACTTGCCGACGGCCAGCGCGAACTTCCCGGCGAAGTAGGCGGCGAGGGCGTCGCGGTAGGCCCGGTCGACGTCCGTCAGCTGGTTGGTGACGCCGGCCTGCGCGAGCAGCTTCTGCAGGTGCAGCATCGTGATCAGGTCGGGGGTCGCGTCGTTCTGCGCGTTGGGGTCGCCGTCGACCAGCGCGATCAGCCGGCCGTCGGTGTTCACGACCGCGCCGCCGCGGGCGTCTGGGCCGAGCTCGCCGCTGAGACCGAACCGGTTCGTGGCGGTGCGGTCGGTGACGGTGAGGGTCTTCGCCTTGATCGTGTAGGTGCCGGCGGCCGTCTCGCTCGACGCCGGGCCGTAGCCGACCGCGACGACGCTGTCACCCGGCGTCGGGTCGCTGCCCGGACCGAGCTCGATGACCGGCAGGCCGGGCCGCTGCAGCCGGACGAGCGCGGCGTTGCCGGCGTTGGCCGGCAGCACCGACTGGATCGTCCCGGGGATCGCCGGCGTCGTGGCCAGTTCGGGCGTCGCGATGTCGATCTGGCCGAGCACCCGCACGGCCGGCCGGCTGCTCGCCTTCTCGCCGGTGAACGACGAGGCGGCCTGGATCGACTCGACGAAGCCGTCGAGCTTTTCCGGTGCGAGGGTGCCCTGGGTGACCAGATCGCGACCGTACCGGTACAGCGCGTTGACCAGGATGATGTCGTCGCCCGGCTGCACGCACAGCGTCGTGGTCAGCACGTCGCCCTGGGGGTCGACGACGACACCGCTGCACCGGCGCAGGACGGTCACCGGGGCGGGCGTGCGCGGCTGGCCGGTCTTCGTGTCGCGGAGCATGCCGGTGTACGTGACCTCGAGGTACACCGTCGACGCGCTCACCATCGCGATCGCCGGCTCGTTGCGCGTGTAGGTCAGCGCCGGAGCCGCCACCGCGGGAACACTCACCGTCACGATCCCCAGCACGCCCAGCAGAGCGACCATCGCCGCGAACGAGCCCCGCCGACGGCACATCGCCAGGCTAGGGAACATGTCGTCTCCGGGCGGCGAGAGGTGGGTGCCGCCGTACACACAGCATTCTAGGCAACGCTCGGGTCGGACGTGTCTCGCACCGTCACCGGCCGCCACCGCGGAACACCTCGGCCACGGTACGCAGGACGACCTTGACGTCCAGCCAGATCGACCAGTTCTCGATGTAATAGTTGTCGAAGCGCGCCCGGTCGGAGATCGGAGTGTCGCCGCGCAGGCCACTGACCTGGGCCAGGCCGGTCAGGCCGACCGGCGCCCGGTGGCGCATCGCGTAATCGGGGTGCTCGGCCGAGAACTGGTCGACGAAGTACGGCCGCTCGGGCCGCGGCCCGACGATCGTCATGTCGCCGCGCATGATGTTCCACAGCTGCGGCAGCTCGTCGAGCGAGGTGCGGCGGATGAACTTGCCGACCGGGCCGACCCGCTTGTCGTGCGCGATGTTCCAGTTGGTCTGCGACTCGGCCTCGTTCACCGGCCGCATCGAGCGGAACTTGATGAGATCGAACGGCTTGCCGAACTGGCCGATGCGCTGCTGCTTGAAGAAGATGCCCTTGCCACCCTCCAGCCGTACCGCGAGCGCGGTGACCAGCAGGATCGGGCTGAGCAGCAGCAGCGCGACGCCGGAGAGCACGACGTCGGAGGCGCGCTTCACGAACCACTTGAGGCCGGTGATCGTCGGGCGGCGCACCCGCACGACCGGGATCGCGCCGATGTGGTCGGGGCTGGAGCTGCCCGAGCTGAACTCGCGCAGGCGCGGCACCATCCACAGGTCGTACTGCGCGGTCTCCGACGAGCGCACGACCGGCAGCAGGCGCGACTCGGGCAGGTCGATGTCGGCGATGACGATGACGTCGCAGTCGACCATCCGCGCGATCTCGTCGAGGTCGTCGAACCGGCCGATGAGCGGGGTGCTCTCCTTGAGCTCGTGCGCGGTCGTCTCGACGTCGACGAAGCCCGCGAAGCGCAGCCCGTACTGCGGGTAACGGCGCAGCAACCGGGCGAGCTCGATCGCGACCGGTCCGCCGCCCAGGATGATGGCGCTGTGCTCCACCCAGCGGCGCCGGCGGGCCAGGCGGACGGAGATGTAGTTGAACGCCCGGCCGATCAGGACCAGGACCGCGGAGACGGCGACCACCCGCAGGTACGACGACAGGTTTTCGGCCGACTCGTGCCGGATCGCGACGACGATGCTCACCATGGCGCCGGCGACGAGCATCCGGCCGATGAGGGTGGGCAGGTCGTCGAGGAAGCTCAGGTGGCGGCGGGCGCCGTAGAGGCCGCCGGCGGCGAACAGGGCGACGGTGAGGGCGGCCGCGGCGACGATGCTCTTCCAGTGCTGCTGGAAGTGGACGGCGGGCAGCGCGAACGCCACGAAGTCGACGGGCAGCGACAGCATCCACACGCGCAGTGGGCGGGTCTTGCGCGCGACCGAGGATCCGAGATACGGCAGCACCACCGTCGAACCGCTGATCGCGTCGTTCGCGACGCTCCGGCGCGGCTCCGGCGCGGGCCTGGGCTCCGGCGCGGGCCTGGGCTCCGGTGCCGCCTCGTGAACGGGCGCCCGGCTGTACTCGAAGGTGCGGTCGAGGTCCTCCTCGGCCGGGCGCTGCGACGGCAACCACCAGTCGCCGCGGCCAGTGTCGGGCTCGGCGATCGGTTGCGGGTCCACTGAATCGTCGTCAGCGGGCGCGTATCGCCCCGGATCCAGCTGCATGACTCCCCCGCAATAACGGCGATCCACTTCGCCGCGTCTGATGGTTGAGGATGTTAAGACCAGGCTGTCGGATTCCACCACCCTGCACGGTTTGCTGTTGTTGCGTGGTGAGAGACGCATCACAGTAGCCCCTGGCCATCCAAGCGCATTTCGAGCGGTCACGCGTCGGACAAAGCGGCAATCGCCCCATTCATGGGCCTTGGCATTTTCCGCAATTCTGGACACTTGCCCCGCATCGCCGCCGCCCGGCCCGGGTCTTGGCACCGGCCGGGAAATCCGCGGTACCTATGGCGGGACGTCCGTCAGTACGATCGTCGCCATGCCAAGGGGAGAACCGTCTACCGACAGTGACGCCACGTCAGTGATCGAGCAGATTCCGGGGCAGCGCCGCAGGGGACGCGGTGGCCCGGAGTCGCCCGTATCGCCTGATGAGGCCGTGCCGGCGAAGAAGCGGATGAGCCGCAAGAAGCGGATCTGGCTGATCGTCGCGGCATCACTTGTCGTGATCATCGGCGGGTCGCTGCTCGGCGTCAGCCTCTGGGTGCGGTCCGTGACCGGTGACGTCAAGCGGGTCGACGCCTTCAGCGAGGTGCCCGAGGCCGACCGGCCGCAGAAGGCCGAGGCCGCCAAGGGCGCGATGAACTTCCTGCTGCTCGGCAGCGACACCCGCGACCCCGAGAACCAGGGCGGATCGCGCAGCGACACGATCATCGTGTTGCATCTGGACAACAATCGGTCCAAGGCGCAGATGGTGTCCATTCCTCGGGACACCTGGGTCTACGTGCCGAAGTCCAAGAACGGGAAGTTCGGCGACACCAACGCGAAGATCAACGCCTCCTACGCGTGGGGCGGGGTGCCGCTGGTGGTGCAGACCGTCGAGCGGTTCACCGGCGTCCGCATCGACCACGTGGCGATCGTCGACTTCTCCGGTTTCCGCGAGATCGTCGACGCGCTCGGCGGCGTCGAGATCGACGTGACCGAGAGCTTCACGTCGACCCACTCGCTGAACCCCGACGGCAAGCGGCACTTCGAGAAGGGCCTGCAGACGATGGACGGCGCGGCCGCCCTCGACTACGCCCGCGAGCGCTACGCGTTCAAGGACGGCGACTTCGCCCGCATCCGTCACCAGCAGCAGGTCATCAAGGCCATCCTCAACAAGGCCGCCTCGGGCGGCACGCTGACCAACCCGGCGCGGCTCAACTCGTTCCTGCACGCGACCGCCGACTCGGTGACCGTCGACGGGACGTTGAACATCTTCGACATGGCGATGGAGCTGCGCAGCCTGCGCGGCGACGACCTGTCGTTCTACACCAGCCCCACCAAGGGCACGGGCATGATGGGCTCGGAGAGCGTCGTGCTGGCCGACACCGACAAGGTGAAGCCCTTCTACGACGCGCTGCGCGAGGACCAGCCCCTCCCCGCTCCCACGAAGTAGCGCGCATACGAAGAAGGGCCCCCTGCGCAGGGGGCCCTTCTTCGTGCGTCCGTTCAGCTGTGGCGCTTCCAGAGGTCGCGGTACGGCTCCCAGTCACCGCCGAGGGTCTCCTGGCAGAGCGTCTCCATGTAGAGCGCGGAGTTGCCCTCGTCGCGGTTCCACCAGATGCCGCACAGCGCCCGGTCGTCGTTGTTCTTCAGCGCGTACTCGACGTACGAGCCGGAGGCGCCGCTGCCGCCCGTCTTCGGGCCCGGCGCGGCCTGGCCGGGGGCGAGCGACTCGCCCGACGTGTTGAGCTTGCTGCGGAAGGTGCGGCCGGCGTCCCGGTCGACCTGGGAGCGGTAGCGCACGAAGTGCAGGGTGACGCCACCGTACCGGCACAGCACGCGCTTCGACTGGTCGTCGGCGAGCTTCGGGCCGCCCGGGTCGGTGTCGGTCTGGCAGCCGCCCATGTCGTTGAGCCACGGCGTCGCCAGGGGCTCCAGGTCGCCGTCGAACTTCGGCTTGTTCAGCGTGGCCTGCGCCGACTCGAACGTCTTGCCCGCCGGGCTGGGCGTTGCCGACGCCGTCGGGTCGCCGGCCGCCGTGCCGCCGCCACCGCCGAACTTCCCGCCGGTGCCGACGAGGTAGCCACCGCCGCCGGCCAGCACCGCCACCACGAGGCCGGTGACGATGCTCGCGACGAGCGCCTTGCGGCCGCCCGACGGGCCGCCGAGGTCGATCGGCTCATCTTCGGCGATCGGCGCGGTCCAGCCGGGCGTCTGCTGCGGCGGCACCGAGACCGGCTGCGCCGGCGGCCACGACGAGCCCTGCTGCGGCGGCACGGACACCGGCTGCGGCGGTACCGAGACCGGCTGGGCCGGCGTCGGCACCGCGGACGGCGCCCACGTGCCGGGGGGCGCCTGCGCGGCGGTCCACGAGCCGGGCGCCGGCTGCGGCGGCAGCGGGTACTGGTGCTCCTGCATCGCGCCCGGGGCGCCGGGCGGGCTGGAGATCGGTGCCGCGCCGCCCTGCTGCGGGTACGCCGGGGCGCCCTGCTGCTGGTACGGAGGGCCGCTCTGCTGCTGGTACGGAGGGCCGCTCTGCTGCGGGTACGGCTGACCGCCCGGCTGCTGGTACGGCGGGGCGCTCTGCTGCGGGTACGGCGGGGCCGAGGCCTGCCCGTACGGCGGCGCCGACGTCTGGCCGTACGGCGGGACGGACGCCTGGCCGTAGCCCTGCCCGTACTGTTGCGGCGGCTGGGCGTAGGGCTGCTGCCCGTACTGCGGCTGCGGCGGCTGGGCCTGCGGCTGGGGCGGCCCGTACTGCTGTTGCGGCTGGGGCGGCTGCCCGTATTGTGGCTGCTGTCCGTAGGGGTTCGCGCCCGGCATCGCCACGGGAGGCGGGCCCGGCTGCCCGGGAGCGCCCGGGGCCGGCAGCCAGTTCGGCGCGACCGCCTCGGTCTGCTCCCACTCCGACGGCTCCGCCTCCGGCCGCTGCGTCGGAGGCACGGCCCATGGCGACGGCGGGCTGACTCCCTGCGGGTGCTGGCCGGGTGGTGGTTGCTGGCGCGCCTCGTCACTCACAGGCCGCAGGGTACCAACGCAAGGCCAGGAGTCCACAGGCCAACACCCTCGCGACCGGCGCGCTACCCTGTCGCTCGTGCAGCTCGGGAATCGATGGACGGCGCGGCTCCTCACCGTCGCGCTGCTCGGCGTGGCCGCGCCGGCGCTGCCGGTCCTCACCGGGGTCGCCGCGGCGGCCTGCGGGCCCAGCTACAGCGACCAGCTCACCGACACGCCATGGCCGCTCGCCCGGCTGCAGCCGGAGTCGGTCTGGCCGCTCACCACGGGCGCGGGCGTGACGGTCGCGGTGATCGACAACGGGGTCTCGACCACCCACCCGTCGCTCAAGGGCCAGGTGCTGCCGGGCAAGAACTACGTCGCCACCGGCACCGCCGACTGTGACCTGGTCGCCCACGGCACGTTCGTCGCCGGGATCATCGCCGGCCTCAAGCTGCCCAACACGGGCTTCTACGGCGTGGCGCCGGGCGCGAAGATCCTCCCGATCCGGGTCGTCGAGGACGACCAGAAGTCGCACGACACCAACCTGCCGAACGTCATCGCCGACGCCATCAACTTCGCCGTCGACAACAACGCCTCGGTGATCAATCTCTCGCTGGTCACCCAGAACACCCCGCAGCTGGCCGCCGCCGTGGCCCGCGCGGTGAGCCGCAACGTGATCGTGGTGGCCGCGGCCGGCAACGACGGCGCCACCCAGACCGGCAACCAGTCCGCCTACCCGGCGGCCTACGACGGCGTCATCGCGGTCGCCGGCGTCGACGAGAACGACAAGCACGTCGCCACCTCCACCACCGGCGACTTCGTCGACGTGGCCGCCCCGGGCGTGCGCATCCAGGGCCCGGCCCCGCAGGGCGGCGGCTTCGGCCTGCGCTCCGGCGGCGGCACGAGCTTCGCCGCCCCGTATGTCGCGGGCACCGCCGCGCTGCTGCGCGCCTACTACCCCAACGCCACGGCCAAGGAGATCACCGACCGCATCACGACCACCGCCGACCACCCACCGGCGGGCCGCGATCAGGAGGTCGGCTACGGCACCGTGAACCCGTACCGGGCCGTCGCCACGATCCAGGGCGGCACCGGTGCCGGAGCGTCCGCCGGCCCGGCGTCGCGGCTGGCCCCGAGCACGACCGGCACGACGGACTCGCATCTGCCGGCGATCTGGACCGCGCTGGGCGCGCTGCTGCTCACGGCGCTGGTCTGGGTCGGCCTGATCGCGCAGCGGGCGCACCGCCGCCGACTCGGCACGGACGACCTCGCCCCGGCGTTCTCCTCGCCCTCGTCCCGGCCGTCCCGCCCCGGCGCCCGCGCGCGCGGCGACGAACCCGGCAGCGAGTTCACGGCCACCGGCCCGGTCGTGCGCCGCGGCGCCCAGGCCCGCGGCCTGGCGGCGGCGGAGCGCCGCGGCCTGAGCATGCCGACGGCGACGGGCGGCAGCGGCCCGCCGACCCGCCCGAACTGACCCCGCCACCTGACCCCGGCGAACTGGCTCGGCGAGCCGACCCC
>NZ_JBEXCY010000054.1:34498-59113 GCF_040605515.1 Dactylosporangium sp. NPDC005572
CGCCCAGCCAGGCCCGCCCAGCTAACCCCACCCAACTGACCCCGCCCAGCCAGGCCCGCCCAGCTAACCCCACCCAACTGACCCCGCCCAGCCAGGCCGCCCAGCTAACCCCACCCAGCCGACCCGGCGAACTGACCCGCCCAGCCAGCCCCGCCCAGCCTGGGCGACCCAACCCTGGGCGCGGCCGGCGTGGGTGGCGCGAGGCCGTCGCATGGGTCGGCCCAATCAGCGATCTGACCCGCCCGGCCAGCCCCGGCACCGGCCCGCCCATCCCCGGCCCGGCCCAGCCGACCGCGGGGCCTTTCGCGACGGTCGCTGCGCCCGGACCGCTCCCCGACATCGACCTGCGCGAATTATTTTCCAACGACAACGGCCGATCCACTCGAAGTGATGCGAGTGGATCGGCCGTGACGGTTCGGTGCGACGGTTCGGGTGCGGTCCGTCAGCCGGCGGGCGGCACGGCCGGCGGCTGGTCCTGCGGCCGGGCGGGCGGCGGTGCGGGCGGCGGGAACGCGTCCGTGCGGTCCGGCTGCGCCGCGAACATCCCCGAGTGCCCGCCGATCGGCCCGGTCTGCTGCCCCGGCGCCGGCTGCTGCCAGGCCGCAGTGGACGGTCCGCCGCCGTGGTGCCCCGGGTGCGCCTGATGGTGCGGCGGTCCGGCCGGGCCAGACGGGTATCCAGGCGGCACGCCGAAGCCGCCGGTTCCCGGTCCTCCCGGCGAGCCCTGTTGCCCGAAGGCCGCTGTTCCCGGCCCCCCGGGCGGGCCTCCCGGCGGGCCGAAGCCGCCGGTTCCCGGTCCTCCCGGCGAGCCCTGTCGCTCGAAGCCCGCCGTTCCCGGCCCCTCGGGCGGGCCACCAGGCTGGCCACCGGGCGGGCCACCGGGCTGGCCACCGGGCGGGCCACCGGGCTGGCCACCGGGCTGGCCACCGGGCTGGCCGGGTGGGCCGTAACCCGGCGGGCCGCCGCCGTAGCCGGGAGGGCCCGGCGGCGGGAATGCGCCCGGCGGCGACGGCGGGCGGTTCCGGCGGCGGGCCGCCGCGCGCACCGGCAGGATGATCGCGAGCGCGACCGCCAGGATGCAGAACAGTGCCACGCCCGCGGCGATCGCGGTGCGGATGGCCGGGGTACCGAACGACTTGTCGGAGCCCTTCGGCGCGTCCGACGCGGGGTCCGAGGCCGAGGTGATCGGGCCGAGCGGGTCGGCGTTGACGGCCGGCACGTCGGCCGTCAGCGCCGCGACCGGGTCCACCAGGCCGTTGCCGAACTGCGGGTCCCGCCCGGGCTGCCCCTTGTCCACGGCCGTCTTGAACAGCCGGTTGACGACGTTGGCGGCGTCCAGGTTCGGGTACTTGGACCAGATCAGCGCCAGCACGCCCGACACGATGGCGGTGGCGCTGCTGGTGCCGGTGCCCTTGCCGTAGCCGGACTTGTACAGCGCGACCGGGAGCGTGGAGACGATGTCCTCGGCCGGGGCCGCGATGTCGACCGTCTCGTCGGCGATCGAGCCGGACCACGGCGTGCCGTCGCGGTTGGTGCCGGCGACGGTGACGACGCCCGCGTAGCTGCCCGGGATCGGCACCTTCGTGTCGCCCTGGGTCCGGTTGCCACCGGCGGCGACGACGATGGCGCCCTTCGAGCGTGCGTATGCAATGGCGTCGATGTCTGGCTGCCGTGGGCCGCTCGTCGGGTTGCCGATCGAGAGATTGATGATCTTCGCGCCGTGGTCGACCGCGTAGCGGATCGGCGCCCCCAGGTCGGTCGGTTTGGCGCCCGGGTCGGCGAACCCTTCGTACAGGATCGCGACCGGCAGGATCTTTGCCCGCGGCGCGATGCCGAGCGCGTGGTTCTGGCCGCTGCCGCCGCGGGCCGCGATGAGCCCCGCCATCAGCGTGCCGTGGCCCTGCCGGTCGGTCGAGCCGTCGGCCTGCCCGGCGCCGGGCATCGCGGCGCCCTGGAGCACGGCCCCGGCCAGGTCCGGGTGCTTGGCGTCGACGCCGCCGTCGATGACCGCGACCGTGATGCCGTCGCCCTTCGCGGTCTGCTGGGCCTTGAGGACCCCGAGCGTGTCGAGCCAGTACTGCGACTCGCGAACCGTCTCGGCGTTCGCCGCACCCGGCACCGCCAGGCCGCCGATCACGCCGACGACCAGCACCGCCACCGCGGCCGCCAGGCGGTGCCGCCGGCGCGTGGCCGGCGGCGTGCCGTTCGTGCGCATCAACCCAGCACCGACGGCGGAGCCTCGCTGTCCGAACCCCAGACGTCGTCGTCCTCTTGGAGCCACGTGTTGTGGTCCTCGCCCTCTCCCTTGCCGTGCCCCGCGCCGCCGTGGGGCATCATGCCGAGGCCGCCGCGCGCGCCGCCCAGGCCCTTGCCGCCGGTGCCGCCGCCGCCCCTGACCCCGCCGCGGCCCGCACCGGCGCCGGCGCCGCCGACGCCCATGCCGGGCATCATGCCGCCGAGCCCGCCCGCGCCGCCCGCCTTCAGGCCGCCGGCACCGAGACCGCCGCCACCGCTGCCGAGGCCGCCACCGCTGCCACCACCGAGCCCGCCCACACCGGGGCCGAGGCCGCCGGAGCCGGGGCTGCCGATCCCGCCGATGCCGCCGCCGCCCGCGCCGGCCAGCCCGGTGCCGGGCAGGTCGTCGCCGAGGTCGGGGTTGGCCGTGTCGGGGTTGCCGAGGTCGGGGTTGCCGAGATCGGGGTTCGCGCCCGGGTCGGTGATGCCCGGTCCGCCGATCTTCGGGTCAGGCACGCCGTTGCCGAGCTTCGGCACGCCGCCGGGCGGGCCGCCGCCGAGCTTCGTCGGGTCCGTGCCGGTGTAGGGCTCGCGGGGGATGTCGTAGCTCGACGAGGTGGCCCCGGGCATGTGGGACATCGTGTTCGAGTGCTGGCCGGCCAGCGCCTGGTAGGCGTCCTTGGCCACGTCGTCCTGGCTGGAGATCCAGTCGCGCAGCTTGTGCTGCGCCCAGTCCCAGGTGAAGAACTCGCGGGCCTCGTCGTACCACTTGTTGCCGTAGATCGGCAGCAGCGCGTCGTAGATCCCGCCGGCGGACCACGGGCCGGAGACCTTGCCGTCCGCGATGTACCCGTTCTTGGCCGCCATCACCTCGTGCGCCATGTCGTCGGGGATCGGGATCTTGTCGATCGCCGTGCGCAGGTTGCCGGCCGCCTGGTCGAGGTAGTGCGGCAGGTTGTCGAGCTCGCTGTAGATGTTCTTGGTCTTGCTGATCATGTCGGTGATGTGCCGGCGGTACTCCTCGCCGCCCGCGCCCTTCCACGTCTCGAGGTCCTTGTTCACCTCGGTCAGGACGCGCTCCACCTCGTGCACGCGGCGCAGCAGCTCGCGCCATTCGGCGGCCGCCTGCTCGATGGCCGCCGGGTTGCCGGGGATGACGACCATCGCGATGACGTCTTCCCAGGACGGGTCCTTCTCGTTGGCATAGGGCGTGCCGAAGGTCGACGCCCAGAACCCGTTGTTGCCCTCGTTGGGGTTCTCGTACTGCGTGGTGCCCAGGTCCCCGGGATTGGTTCCGCCACCCATGTCAGCCGCCTACGCCACAGTCGTCTTCGGTTCGCCCGAGCCGGACCCGTCGAGCGGGCCGGGAGCGAGGATCTGCACGTCGTCGTCCTCCTCGTGGGGCTCCTGCGCGGTCGGGACCGGTTGGTTGGTGTTGTCCACCGCGTCCTGGTCCGTGACCTTGTAGGTGCCCGCACCGTCCTCGAGGAGCTTCTTGATGTCGGCCATGCTGGCCTGGTTCTGCTCCTCGGTGGTGCGGTAGTTCTGCGCGATCTTCCTGGTCGGCTCGATGAGCTCGCCGAGCGCCTTGGCGAGGTTGTGCAGCGTCTCGTTGACGGCCTTGTAGGCGGAGCTCGCCTTGGCCTGCACGCCGTAGGCGCTGTAGAAGCCGCCGAACGGGGTGGCCTGGGCGTTGAGCTCGACGTCCACGTCGTCCATGTCGACGCCGCTGACGTCGAGGTGCGCCTTGATGTTCGTCATGTAGCCGATGCAGTCGGTCTCGACGTACCGCTGCAGGGTGTCCAGGAGCGGCGGCAGCTTCTCGATCTGCTCGACGTCGACCTTGGAGTTCTCGGGCAAGGTTCCCAACGTGACCCGCCTTCCTCTCGCTCATGCGCCCGCTCGTGCCGGTGAGCGCCTTCCCCGTGAAGCCGATCGGCGTGGCACCGCAGGGTGCCACGCCGATCCGGACTGGGTGGCCCGCCGAGCGACCTACCGCCAGACCCGGGCGTTGTTCATCTCGGTCGTGATGTAGTTCTGCCGCGCGATGCCGACGCCGGCACCGATCTCGTTGAGCAGCGCGTTCATGTCGGCCACGGCCGAGTCCCACGCCGCCTGGTGCTGGTTGTACGCATCGCGGTCCTGACCGTCCCAGGTCATCGACTGCAGCTTGCGACGCAGCGTGTCGAGCTCGGTGTCGATCGTCTTGGAGATGGCCTGGATCTGGCCCGAGGCCTGGTCCATCTTCTCGTAATTAGCCTCGAAGTACGTCATCGAAGAATGCCCTCCGCTCTCGGCCGTCAGTAATTCAGCGAGCTGTCGTACTTGTTCATCAACGCGGCCTGCTCTTCCTCGTTGGCCTGGTGCGTGTTCGCACCCTTGTCGAGGAGGTCCGCGATGTCGCTGAGCGCCTTGAGCAGCTTGTTCGTGTCGCCGTCCCAGCGCCGCATCACCGACTCGAAACCGGCGGAGGCCTGGCCTTTCCATGCGGCGACAAGGTCGTCGATCTGGTTGCGCAGATCGGACAGCTTGCCGTTGACGGTGTCATGCGTGCTGCGAACGTCCTTCGCAGCAGCGTGCATGGTCGCAGAATCGACTCTCATCGGCTGCGTCACGCCAACTCACCCCTTCCTGGATTGTCCCGCGGGACAAGACACCCGGAGCAACCCCCGTACGGTGGCGCCGCGGTCATCGACGTTGGTGTTTTCCAATGCGACGGTATCGGACAACGGCAAGGTCGCGCAGCCCGTGACCGCTGACATCATTACACAGGATCGATCCATGCGGTCTGGACGAGCTGGCGGCCGTCGCTCCTGCGCACGAGGGTACCGCGCCCCGCCGGCTGCGGGCTGGGGCGAAGGTCACCGAACAGCGGCCCCTCCTCGCGGTTGCCCGACATGAGGAAGCCCGGGGTGTCGAGCTCCCGGAGGCGCTGGATGACCGGTTCGTACAGGGCCCGCGCCGCGCCGCCGACGCGGCGGGTCAGGATCAGGTGCAGGCCGACGTCGCGCGCCTGCGGCAGCAGCTCCAGCAGCTGTGAGATGGGGTTGTTGCCGGGCAGCGCCACGAGGTCGTAGTCGTCGATGATGATGTACAGGTCCGGGCCCCGCCACCAGCTGCGGTTGCGCAGCTGCTCGGCGGTGACGTCGGCCCCTGGCAGGCGGGCCTGGATCGCGCCGCGCAGGTCGCCGATCATCCCGCCGAGCGCCGAGTGCGACGGCGCGTAGTCCAGGAGGTACTCCTGGTCGACCACGCCGAGCAGGCTGCGGCGAAAGTCGGCGACGAACAGCCGCGCCTCGTCGCGGGTCTTGGTCTCGATGATGCCGCGGGCGATGAGCCGCAGCAGCGCCGTCTTGCCCGACTCGGCGTCGCCGAGCACGATCAGGTGCGGCTCGGTCGAGAAGTCGAGGTGCACCGGGGCGAGGTGCGTCTCGTTGATGCCGATCGGCACGCCCGCCTGCGGCCGCTGCGCGACGAGCTTCTTCAGCTCCGCCACCTGCAGCACCTTCGGCAGCAGGCGCACCGGCGGGGCCGGCTGGAACGGCCACGCCTCGCGCACCTGGCGGACCAGGTCGGCGGCGCCGGCCGCAAGGTCTTCGACGCCTTCACCGCCCTCGATGCGCGGCAGCGCGGTGAGGAAGTGCAGCTTGTCGGCGGTGAGGCCGCGGCCCGGGGTGCCGGCCGGCACGTTCTGCGCGGCCCGGCGGTCGATCTCGGACTCGGCCGGGTCGCCGAGGCGCAGCTCGATGCGGGTGCCCATCAGGTCGCGCAGGTTGCTGCGCAGCTCGGCCCAGCGGTTCGCGGCGATGACGACGTGGATGCCGAAGCCGAGCCCGCGCGCGGCGAGCGAGGTGATCCGCGGCTCCAGCTCCTCGTAGTGCTCGCGCACCGTGCCCCAGCCGTCGACGACGAGGAACACGTCGCCGAACGGGTCGTCGGCGATGTCGCCGGCGTTGCGGGCCCGGCGGTACGCCTGGATCGACTCGACACCGAGCTCGGTGAACCTGGCCTCACGCTCGTCGATGAGGGCCGCCACCTCGGCGACCGTGCGCCGCACGGCCTCGCCCTCACGGCGGCCGGCGACGCCGCTGACGTGCGGCAGGCCGGCCAGCGAGCGCAGCGAGCCGCCGCCGAAGTCGAGGCAGAAGAACTGCACCTGCCACGGGCTGTGGGTGAGCGCCAGCGAGCTGATGAGCGAGCGGACCGCGGTGCTCTTGCCGGACTGCGGGCCGCCGACCATGACCACGTTGCCGGCCGCGCCGTCGAGCTCGGCCACGAGGGGGTCGCGGCGCTGCTCGAACGGCCGGTCGACGATGCCGATCGGCACCGTGAGCCGGCCGCTGCCGGGCCAGCCGGTGGCGACGAGCCCGCGGTGCTCGTCGGGGCTCAGCGGGCCGAGCAGCTCGCCGAGCGTCGGCGGCTCGCCCAGCGGCGGCAGCCAGACCTGGTGGGCCGGGGCGCCCCGGCCGCGCAGCTTGCCGACGATGACGTCGAGCATGCTGATCGCGCGGCTGGTGTCCTCCGCGTCCGGCGCCGGCTCCGGCTCCACCGGCAGCTCCGGCACCGGGATGTGGTGCGTGCCGTAGGGCACGATCTGCATCCGGACCGTGGCCTGCGAGCGGGGCACGATGCCGCTCTCGCGGTACGGCCCGGAGACGTAGGCGGCCCGGAAGCGCGACATCGTGGTCGTGTCGGACTTCAGGTAGCCGTGACCGGGCGCGTTGGGCAGCTCGTAGGCGTCGGGGACGCCGAGCACGACCCGGCTCTCCACGGCGGAGAACGTGCGCAGGCCGACCCGGTACGACAGGTGGGTGTCGAGGCCGCGCAGCCGGCCCTCCTCCAGCCGCTGTGAGGCGAGCAGCAGGTGCACGCCCAGCGAGCGGCCGAGCCGGCCGATCGCCACGAACAGGTCGATGAACTCCGACTTCGCGGTGAGCAGCTCGCTGAACTCGTCGCAGATGATGAGCAGGCTGGGCAGCGGCTGCAGCGGCTCGCCGGCGAGGCGGGCCTTCTCGTACTCGAAGCGTGACACGTAGTTGCCGGCCGCGCGCAGCAGCTCCTGCCGGCGCACCATCTCGCCGTTGAGGGCCGCCTGCATGCGGTCGACGAGCGGCAGTTCGTCGGAGAGGTTGGTGATCACGGCGCTGGTGTGCGGCAGCACGTCGAGCGACGCGAACGTCGCGCCGCCCTTGAAGTCGACGAGCACGAAGTTGAGCTCTTCGGACGAGTGCGTGATGGCCAGCGAGATGACGATGGTGCGCAGCAGCTCCGACTTGCCGGAGCCGGTGGCGCCGATGATGAGCCCGTGCGGGCCCATGCCCTCCTGCGCCGCCTCCTTGAAGTCGAGGTCGACCGGATTGCCGTCCGGCCCGACGCCGATCGGCACCCGCAGCTTCTCCCGGTTGGGCCGGGGCCGCCAGGTGAGCACCGGGTCGACCGCCGCGGCGTCGCCGACGCCGAGCAGGTCGGGCAGCTCGATGCTGCGGGCGAGCGGCTCCTCGGACGTCGTCTGCTGCGACAGCCGGAACGGCGCGAGCTGCCGGGCCACGCCCTCGGCCGCGACCACGCTCATGGCGTCGGGGTGGCCCAGCGGCGTGACCCGCTTGCCCTGGTCGGCGGCGATCGAGTCGCGGGTCACCTGGAGCGCGAGCAGCCACCGCCCCGAGTCGCGGGGCACCGCGCCGGACAGGTCGATGACCGTCGTGCCCTGCAGGCCGACGCCGATGAGCTGGCTGGTCGGCGCGACCTCGCCGCCGTCGACGACCACGATGATGTGCGGCGCGGTGGTCAGCGGCCGCTGCTCGGGCGCGAAGCGCGACCGGCTGTGCAGCTGCTCCTCGATGACCTCCTCGAGGTCGGACATCGAGTCGAACATCAGGCGGACCGCGCCCGCGGCGTCGGTCTGCCGGTCGTGCTGGGCGTGCGGCAGCCACTTGACCCACTCCCACTCCCCCCGCCGCTCGGGGGCGGCGACGACGGCGATCTTCACGTCGTCGGGCGAGTGCAGCGTGGCGAGCTGGCAGAGCATCGAGCGGACCAGGTCGGTGACGGCGGCCCGGTCGCCGCCGGGCACGATCCGGCTGAACGACCGCACCGACACCGCGATCGGCAGGTCGGGCACGGTCTGCCGGGCCCGGATGAACCGCCGCAGCGCGATCGAGGTCATCGGCTCCAGGTCCTCGACCGGCTTCGTCTCCGGCGGGATGATCGACACGGCGAGCCGCTGCGCGCCGAGCGCGACGCGGGTCTGGCCGAAGTCGTCGTCGGTGATCCGCCGCTCCCAGCGCCGCCGGGACGCGGCGACCGACCACAGCACGTCGGGCGCCGGGTGCTGCCACAGCAGCGCGGCCCGCTGCTGGGTCGCGGCGCGCCGGGCCTGGCGGCGGACCTGGGCGAGGTACCGCATGTAGTCGCGCCGCTCGGCGTCGAGCTCGGCCTTCGAGTCGCCGCTGTTGTTGCCCATCGTCCCGACGGCCATGCCGATCATCGACACGCCGAAGAGGCCGCCGACGACCCACATCATCGGGCCGGCGCCGCGGCCCCCGCCGGTGTACAGCAGGGCCATCGCGCCCACGCCGCAGATCATCGGCAGGATCATCAGCAACTGGCCGAAGCCCTTCGGCAGCCGCTCCGGAAGCTCCGGGGGCGACTCCAGCAGCAGCTCACCGCGGGGCAGCTGCGGCCCCGGGCGACGCGGTGGCCTGCGGAAGACGACGGTGCTCACGGGTCTCCTCCTGTGCGGCGCGGTGCCGGGGGCACCGCGTTGTCCGGCCATCGTATGTAGTCTGCGCAGGACGCGGTGCCCCGCATCCGGCCGGACGGGTCCCGCGGGGCCGATCGGCACGACCAACGGAGGGATCAGGACGTGGCCACTACGACCGGCGGGATGAGCCGGGTGACGATCGTCGCGCCGAAGACGCGGGTCGATCTCGCGCTGCCCTCCGACGTGCCGCTGGCGGACCTGCTGCCCACCGTCCTGCGGTACGCCGGGGACGGGCTGGCCGACGACCCGGTGGGGCGCGACGGCTGGGTGCTGTCCCGCCTGGGCGGGCCGCCGTTGGCCATCGACCGCTCGCCGCTGCAGCTCGACGTCCAGGACGGCGAGATGTTGTACCTGCGGCCCCGCGGCAACGAGTTCACCGAGCCGATCTTCGACGACGTCGTCGACGCCGTCGCCACCGCGACCCAGGACCGCGCCGGGCGCTGGCGGCCCGCCTCGACCCGCCGGTTCGGGCTCACCGTCGGCGTGATCGCGCTGGCCCTCGGCGTGCTCATGGTGCTCTTCTCCGGCCCGCCGCAGCTGCCCTCGGCGCTCATCGGCCTGGGCCTCGCGGCCCTGCTCCTCGCCGTCTCCGCCGTGCTCTCGCGCGCCTTCCGCAACAGCCGCACCGGCGTGGTCTTCGGCGTCGTCGCGCTCGCCTACGCCGGTGTCGGCGGACTGCTGCTGCTGGCCGGCGACCGCGGGCTGGCCGACCTCGAGCCCTCCGACGCCCTCGTCGGCGGCGCCACCCTGCTGCTCGCCTCGGCGATCGCCACGGCGGGCGTGGCCAGCGCGGTCGCGGTGTTCCTCGGCACCAGCCTGGCCGCGGTCGCGCTCTGCATCGGCGCGCTGATCTGCATGATCTGGGACACGAGCCCGTCCTCGGCCGCGGCGATCGTCACGGCGCTGGCCTTCGCCGCGCTGCCCGCGATGCCGATGCTGTCGTACCGCATGGCCGGCCTGCCGATCCCGTCGGTCCCCACGGACGCGGCCGACCTGAAGACCGACACCGAGATGGTCGCCGGCCGCCAGGTGCTCGCCCTGAGCGAGCGCGCCGACGAGTTCCTGGCCGGCATGCTCGGCGCGCTGGCCGTCATCGGCGGCCTCGGCTCGGTCATCGCCGCGATCGACGGCGGCGTGCCCGGCGCCAGCCTGGCCGCGGTCTTCGGCCTGGTGATGGTGGCCCGCGCCCGCTGGTTCATCAGCCGCCGCCAGCGCATCCCGCTGCTGGTGTCGGGCCTGCTCGCGCTCGCGGTGGTCGGCGTGGGCGCCTACGCGAGCGCCGAGCAGATCATCCGCCTGGCCGTGGGCGTCCCGGCGACCCTGGCCGTCGCCGCGGCCGTGATCGCCTACGCGATGGTGGGCTCCAAGAAGCGCCCGTCGCCGATGTGGGGCCGCACCCTGGACATCTTCGAGACGATCCTGATCCTCGCGATCATCCCGCTCGCGTTCTGGGTCGCCGGCCTGTATGGCTGGATCCGCACGATCCGCGAGGGCTGACGGTCAGGCCCGCCGCCGGCGCAGCGCCAGGACCAGCACGAGGACCACGATCAGGAGCACGCACACCGCGCCGCCGGCGATCGCGGCCAGGCGCAGCGCCGGGCCCAGGCTGTCGTCGCCCGCCTCCGGGGCGGCCGACGCGGCCTGGCCCGACGAGCGGACCGACTGCAGCAGCGGGTTCGCCGCCACCGGGGCCACGTCCGCCGTCAGGGCCTTGACCAGGTTGAGCCGGCCGTAGCCGTACTGCGGGTCGCGGCCCGGCGCGCCGGCCTCGTCGGCGGTGCTGACCAGGCGCTGGATGACGTCCTTGGCGGGCAGGTCCGGGTACTTCGCCCGGATCAGCGCGGCCGCGCCCGACACGATCGCCGTGGAGTTGCTGGTGCCGTCGGTGGACTCGTAGTAGCCGACGACGCGGCCCCCACCCGCGGCGGACACCGCCGGGATCGCGACGCCCGGTGCGGACAGCACCACCTCGGGGCCGCCGATCGCGCCGCTCCACACGTTGCCGGCGCGGTCGTGGGCGCTGACGGCCACGACGCCGGGGATGCTCGCCGGCTGGATGACGCCGCTGCCGGCCGGGAACTGCGCGACGTTGCCGGAGCCGGCGACGACCACGACGTCGTGGTCGAGCGCGTACTTGACCGCCTCGGGGCCGCCGTCCTCCAGCTTGCCGCCGGCGGAGATATTGATCACCTTCGCGCCGTGGTCGACGGCCCAGCGGATGCCCTCGGGGATGTTCGTCTTGCCCATGCCGGTGCGGCCGGCGCCCGTACGGACCGACAGCACCTTCGCCTTGGGGGCGATGCCCAGCAGGTGGTCGGCGTTGCCGCCCTTGGCGACGATGAGACCCGCCATGCTGGAGCCGTGACCGTCGTTGTCGGTGAGGCTGGTGCCCTCGCCGGCGGCGAGGGACACCCCCTCGACGACCTGGCCGTCGAGGTCGGGATGCTTGCCGACGCCGGTGTCGAGCACCGCCACGACCACGCCGCTGCCCTGCGTGATCTTGTGGGCGGCGGCGACGTCGAGCGTCTTGAGGTACCACTGCCGGTCCCGGCGCGTCTCCGCCGAGGCGGACGGCGCGGCCACGACCGGGACGACCCCGGCGAGCACGACCGCAGCGAACGTGGTGGCCAGCCGAAGGGCTTTCATCCCGTGTCCTCCGTGAAACTTACTGGGGTGCGCCGAAGAGTCCGTGCTCGATCTGCGTGATCGCCATCCGGAGGTACCGCCACTCGCCCTCCTGGTAGACCACGAGGCCGTCGGGCGGCGTGGCCTGCAGCGTCGCGGCCTGCAGCGCGTCGAGCCGCATGAGGGCCGCCGCCGCGGCGAGCTGCCGCTCGGTGAGCCGGCGCAGGATCACGACGTCGGCCTCGAGCAGCGACTGCTGGACGTACTCGCCCAGCCAGCCGGCCACGGTCACCAGCGCCTGCCAGGGGCCGAGCGCCGGGATGCTGAGCGGGTGCCGCTCGGCGACGAAGAGCACCGGCGCCGCCACCGAGCTGGGCAGCTCCACCGGCTGGTAGGCGGGCGCGACGTGGAACAGGTCGGGCCGGCCGGTGACCGACTCGCCGAAGCCGGCCCACATCGCCGGGTCGGGCGTGTTGACCACGACACGGGCGCCGACCGCCATGGCCCGCAGCATGAGCAGCCGCTCGACCCAGCCGCGGTCGATGAGCAGCACGCGCGTCGGCCGGGGCCGGAAGAGCTGGAGCGTGACCGGGCTCTGGTGCTGGTCGAAGCCGAGCAGTACGCCCGAGGGCTCGACGCCCAGCGTGATCCCGCCGATGGACTGCTGCGAGCCGGTGAACTCCAGCGCCGTGCGTCGTCTCACAGGGTCCCCCCGCCCGTCGGCGCCGAACCGTACACGCCCGGCTGGTGCTGCCCGTGCAGCGGCCGCAGCCGCACCCCGAGCGTCCGGGTCGACTCGCGGACCGTCTGCACCGCGGCGGCGAGCCGGTCGGGCGCCGCCATGACCCGCACGATCGTGCGCAGCCGCAGGTCGGCGCCCTGCCGGGCGGCGACGACCGAGACCACGAGCTGCTCGGCCGGCATGCCGGCGAGCGCCTGGAAGGCGGCCGGGTCGAAGTTGTCGGGCCAGTGCTCGACCTCGTACGCGACGTGCTGGCGGCCGGCGGCGACCCAGCCGCGCCACCGCTCCCGCGCGGTCACCGCCGTGCCGGGCCGCGCGCCGTCGAGGCCGCAGGCGGCGTGCACGGCCTGGTTGAGCGCGTGCGCGTCGAGCACCTCGTAGGGCACGCCGGCGGTGTTGAGCGCCTTGCCGAGCCGGCCGGCCATCGCGGCGAGCGTCCGGTTGACCCCGTCCATGCCGCCGCCCCGGTCGGCGGCCGCCTCGAGCGCGTCGGACGCGGTGAGCCGCAGCGCGACCCAGGTCTGCAGGGTCGCCGGGCCGGTCTGCCGGCCGGTGACCAGGCCGAGCAGCTCGCGGTAGGAGTGGGCGGCGGGGCTGTTCGGCAGCGGGCCGCCGGCCGGGGCCAGGGTGCGGAAGCTCACCAGCTGGACCGCCGACGGGCGGGCGGTGCCCTCGTCGAGCAGCCGCAGCAGCCGGTCGAGGCGCAGGCTGTGCCGCTGGTGGCCGATCGCGTCGCCGGCACCGCCGATCGCGACGGCGATGAACCAGCCCGCGTGGTCCTGGCCGATGCCGATCTGGCTGCCCCGGTCGTCGTGGCCGTAGACCTGGAAGCCCGCCGCGAGCAGCCCGCCCGCACCCGCCCGGCGCCGGCGGCCCATCGCCGAGCGCAGGCCGAGCGACTGGTAGGCCCAGCGGCCGCTGGAGCGGCTGAGGCCCGCGGCGAGCGATCCGGCGGCGACCACGGCGCCGGCCCCGATCGCGACCGGCGTGCCGGCGAACGCGGCGGCGCCACCGGCGACGAGGGCGATCTCGATCGCCACGAGCTGCGCGGTGCCGAACTCGCCGGGACCGCCGGCGGCCAGGCGCAGCCGCCGGGAGACGGCCGCGCGGTTGCGGGCGGGCGCCGGAGCGGGCGGCCTGCCGGCCGTCACCGGGACGCGGCCCCGCGTCGTTGCCGATGCCACCTGTTCCCCGCGCTCCCTCCGCCGCGTCACGCCCGGTGGGGGTTCCGGCCGGGCCGAGGCGCCCCACAGTGTACGGGCGAAGCGGCGCCCGCGCGGTCCGCGGTGCTCACGACCGGCCGGAACCCGCTACGATCCCCACTCGGACCACGACGGGTGTCGACGGGGAGGCAATACGATGGTCGCTCGGTACGAACAGGTGCGCGCGTACCGGTTCGTCACGCGGCGCATCGTCTCGGCCATGCTGTCCGGTGAGCCGGAGAGCAACGAGCTGCCGGTGCGCCGCCTCGCGATGTCCATCCTCGGCAGCGTCATCGTCGGCGCGATCGTGCTCGCGGTGGTGGGCGTCTACGGGTTCATCAACCCGTCCGGCGGCTCGCCCGACGAGAACGACATCGTGATCGAGCGCGAGAGCGGCGCGCGGTTCGTCTTCGTCGAGGGCACGCTGCACCCGGTGCTCAACTTCACGTCGGCTCGCCTCATCGTCGGCAGCGCCGCCCCGAAGGTGCGCACGATGTCGCACAAGTCGCTGTCGAAGCTGCCGGTGGGCCTCCCGGTCGGCATCCAGAACGCGCCCGACCCGCCGCCGCCCAGCAGCGCCCTCGTCGGCCTGCCGTGGAGCGTGTGCGGGGTGCGCGTGACGGGGGCCGCGCCGGCCGCGACCCGGCTGGAGGTCGGGCGCGTCCCGGCGGGCGGTGTCCCCCTGGGTGAGCAGGCCGTGCTCGTCTCGACCTCGTCGTCCGGGGACCTCCCGCTGTACCTCCTGTGGCACGACCGCCGGCTGCGGATCACCGAGCGCACCGTGCTGACCGCGCTGGAGCTGGCCTCGGTGACCCCGCTGCGGGTCAACACCGCGCTGCTCAACAGCATCACCGCCGGGCCCGACCTGGCCGCCCTGAAGCTGCCGGGCGCCGGCCAGCCGAGCGCGCGGAAGGTCGCCGGGCAGACCGCCGACGTCGGCGCGGTGTACCGCTCGGGCCAGCAGTACTACGTGCTCACCAACAGCGGCCTGGCCCCGATCGGCGCGGTCAGCGCCGCGCTGCTGCTGGCCAACGGCGCGTCGCCGGTGGAGATCACCGCCGCGCAGACCGCCCAGGTGCTGAGCACCGGCGCCGCGGTCGAGCCCGAGGGCTTCCCGCAGGCCCGGCCGGCGGCCCGCGCCGACGTCGCCGACGCGACCCTCTGCGCGCAGTACACCGCCGCACCGCAGGGCGGCCGGCCGCAGGTCACGCTGGCCCTCTACGGCCCCGCGGCCGAGCAGCTGACCCTGGACCCCGACCGGACGACCACCCAGTCGTCGGTCGCCCAGCAGGTGTCGGTACCCCAGGGCCGCGGCGCCCTGGTGCGCGCGCTGCCGGCGCCCGACGCCGACGCGAGCAGCGCCGCCGGCACCGTCTATCTGGTCAGCGACCAGGGCGTCCGGTACGCGCTGCAGGACAGCGAGGACGTCAAGGCCATGGTCGCGCTGGGCTACGAGGGGGTCGCCCCGACCGGCGTGCCGGCCTCACTGCTGGCGCTGATCCCGCAGGGCCCGGCGCTCGACCCGGCCGCGGCCCGGTCGTTCGTGACCACGCGGCCGGCCGGCTCCGCCACGTCGACGGCGACCCCGAAGGCGAGCCAGACCAGCTCGCCGAAGCCGACGCAGAGCCCGGCGCCGTCGAAGCCGCCGTCGAGCCGGCCGCCGTCGAGCGCGAACCCGTCCTCGTCGCGTCGCCGGGCCGCCCCGGGCCGCCGCCGATCGGGTAGGGTCGATCGAACTGGCGCAGACCAAGTACCCTGACAGAACGGCGCACAGAGCAGCATCGATGGTTCGGATCGAGACGGGGATCTGATGGGCGACGGCAACAGCAGAGTCGATCTCCTCACGCTGGAGGAGTTCCGCACGCGGCTGGACAGCCGCCTCACCGACGCCCGGGCGCTGGTGACCAAGCTCAACGGCATGAGCAAGCCCAAGCTGGGCACCTTCACCGACGCACAGACGATCGGCAACAACTACGACCGGGTGCACAGCCAGCACCTGACCCGGGCGAAGCGGCTGGTCGCGGCGATCGAGGCGGCGCAGAAGGCCACCGACGACATCATGCGGAATTACCACACGACCGAGAGCCGCAACACGGCGAACCAGGCCGACATCCGCAACCTGCTCGGTGACGTCACGGTGAAGCTGGGGGGCTCCGATGGGCAATGAGTACACGCCGCATTACGCGGGCAAGAGCCACCAGCAGCTCTGGAACGAGCTCATGGCCGGCGACCCCGGCCAGATCGACCTGGTGTCCGACGACTGGTCGAAGCTGGAGTCCGACGCGCGGCACCTCGCCCGCGAGATCACCAAGGACCTCGGCAAGCTCGACTGGAAGGGCGACGCGGGCCAGGAGTACCAGTACCGCCTGGGCCTCGTGAGCGGCTTCTCGACGAAGCTCGCCGACGACCACGCCACGGTCCGCACGGCACTCGACGGCATGAGCACCGCGCTGCGCTCGGCGCAGAAGACGGCCGACAACCCGGAAGAGACCGACGACAACGACAGCATGGTCGGCGGCATCCTCATCGGCGGCGCGACCGGCGGCCTGCCCGGCGCCGTCGTCGGCGGCTTCCTCGGCCACGAGCGCGACGAGCAGCAGAAGAAGGAAGCTCAGGCGCGCATGGTCCAGCTGATGTCGGACCTCGCGGCCGACTACGGCGTCAACGAGACCGCCGTCAGCGTGCCGTCAGCGCCCCCGACCGAGCTGCCCGGCGGCGACGTCGGCGCCGACTCCGACCCGAAGAAGGGCCCCGGCGGCAGCGTGCCCCGAAGCGTCCCGGGCACGAACGACCCGGGCACCGGCCAGACCCACGACACCGGCACGTTCGTGCCCGTGGCGACCGGCCCGACGACCGGCACCGGCGACGACGAGCCCGGCACCCAGCTGGTCGGCGTGGACGACGCCATCATCGGGGCGGGCGTGGTCGCCGGCGGCGGCGCGCTCGCCGGCCAGCTCGTCTCGCTCACCGGCCCGGGCAGCGTCGGCATCGGCCCGACGACGGCCCTCGCCGGCGGCGCACCGACCGGCCTGCTCGGCGGCCCGGGCGGCGGTGGCGGCGGCACCGGCGTGACCGGCGCCCGCCCCGGCTCGGAGACGAGCCTGCAGAGCAACGCCGGCCGCCCCGGCACGGCGGGCCCCGGCGCCGAGCGCGGCCCGATGGCCACCCGCGGCGGCCGCGACGGCCTGTTCGGCAACAACGGCCAGCGCGGCGCGGGCGGCCCGATGGGCCGCAACGGCACGGGTGAGGACGACGACGAGGACCGCTACGACACCTGGCTCACCGAGGACGACATGGTGTGGAGCGACGACGAGGACGCACCGCCCCCGGTCCTCGGCGGCATCGGCCAGTCCGACCCGCCGTCCGCGGCTCGCTGACCGCAACCTGACCTGCACGAAGCGGCGCCCGGGGAGGAACTTCCCCGGGCGCCGCCGCACATCTGCCCGCCGCAGACTCCGCCCTCGCGCCGCCGCCCCCGCGCCGCCCTCTCGCGACCTCCGCACCGCCCACGCCGGTCGTGCGCCGCCCGTTCCGCCCCCGCGAGGCCTCCGCACCGCCCACGCCGGTCCCTGCGCCGCCCGCGCGGCGGCGCAGGGACCCCCCGCGCCCGCCGCGCCGCGGCCCGCAATGCCCACGCACCGCCGCCCGTCACTCCTGCGCCCCAGCGGAAGGCGCGGTGCAGAAGGCACGCGGTGCGGAAGGCGCGCGGGGCGTGCGAGGTGGGGTGCGGCGTCAGGCGACCGTCAGCGACAGGATCGGGGTCACCGACGCCGACTCACCCAACGCGCGGACGGCGGTGGACAGGGTCGTCGCGCGGTCCTCCGGCAGGGCGCGGGTCGCGTTCAGGCGGAACTTCAGGTCCAGCTCGGCCGGGGTCAGCGGGGACTCGGCGCTGCCCTTCGAGGCATCCACGCGGTGCTCGTGGACGGTGCCGCCGACGCCGGCCCGCAGGACCGCCGCGAACGCGTGTGGGAAGAGCGACGTCGCGCGGGCGTCGGGTACCACGCTCACCTTGGCGGCCAGGGCCAGGCGGTCCGGGTCGAGTGGGCCCTCGAAGTCGGCCAGGCCCACACCGAGGCCGCCGCCGCCCAGCAGGGCCGCCGCGACCGTGTAGGGGCCGGAGAACTTGGCGTGGTACGTGCTGCGCGGGCTGGTCTTCTCCGCAAGGGGCTCGCCGATCGTGCGCAGCGGGGCCGCCGCCACGCCCAGCTCCAGCCAGTCCACAGTGGACGGGTCCAGGCCGGCCGCGCGCAGGACGAGCGCGCAGTCGATGCCGGGGTGGGTGAAGTGGTTCGACGGGTACGGCTTGTAGGCCGTGCGCAGCAGCTCCCAGCGCGTGCCCAGGTCGTCGAGCAGGGCCGGCGCCGAGTAGCGGCCGTCGGCGTAGGCGGCGAAGAAGCCGAACCGCCCCTCCAGCACGCTCGGCGGTCCGGTGAGGCCGTCGAGCGCCAGGTAGGCGGCGCTGACCCCGGCGTGGGCGGCCCAGCCGCAGTGCGCCTGCTTGACGGTACCGCCGGCCCGGTTGGCCTCCAGCAGGCCGGCGCCCATGCTCGCGGCCACGCCCATGGCGGACGCGACGCCGTCGGCGTCGAGGCCGAGCAGCAGGCCGGCGGCGGCCGCGGAGCCGATCGCGCCGCAGATCGAGGTGGCGTGCAGGCCGCGCTCGAAGAAGATCGAGTTCGCCAGCACCGGGTCGTAGGCGGCCATGCCGAGCCGGTTGGTGATCTCGATCCCGGCGGCGACGGCGGCCAGCAGCCCGGCCCCGGACGCGCCGGCGGCCTCGGCGGTGGCGAGAGCGGCCGGTACGACGGACGCCGACGGGTGCAGCACCGACGGCAGGTGGGTGTCGTCGAAGTCCAGCGCGTGCGCGAGGGTGCCGTTGACGAGCGCGGCGGCCGGTGCGGGCAGGCGGTCGCCGGCGCCGATGACGGTGCTCTCCGCCGTCCCGCCCCAGCGGCGCACCGACCGCAGCACGGCCGCAGGGCCCGGGCCGCCGCCGGCGGCGAGCGCCAGGCCCAGGATGTCGAGCACCCGGGCCGGCACGTCGGCCCGGACGGCGGCCGGCAGTTCGGCGTCGCGGCAGGCGACCGCGAACCGCGCGAGGGCGGAGACCGTCATGGGAGCACCGCCAGGGGCCGGACGGGCGCGCCGGTCGCACCGACGATCGGGAGCGGGTTGAGGACCAGCAGGCACTCGGTCGCGCCGGTGTCCAGCAGGGGCGCCAGCCGCATCGTCTCGACGATGTGGACACCGCGCTCGACGAGCAGCAGCCGGTGCACCGGCAGTACCGCGTGCCCGGCGCCCGGCGGGATGCGCTCGAACGCGATCGTCTCGCCGCCGACGAGCGCCGCGCCGCGTTCGAGGAGCCATTCGGCGGCCTCGATGCCGGGGCCGGGCACGCCGTCGCGGTGGCCGACGAACGCGTCGGGCTCGTCCCAGCGGCGTGACCAGCCGGTCCCGACGAGCACCGCGTCGCCGGGCCGCACGGGCACGCCGCAGCCGGCCAGGTCGGCGGCGGTGATCTCGTACCCGGGCGGCAGCGACGCCACGCCGTGCAGCCGGGCGACATCGAACACCGCCGCTCGCCCGACATAGACGCCGAACGTCTCGATGCCGAGGTCGGTGAAGCCGAGGTGGCCCTGCACCGACTCGGCGGGCACCCCGCCGTGCAGATAGCCGTCCTGCGACACGTGGGCGAGCGCGTCGACGTGGGTGCCGACGTGGCCGCCGGTGACGATGAGCTCGTTGGCGGCCGAGCCGCCGTCGGGGCGCATGACGTCGCCGTGGCGGCGCTCGATCGCCATCCGGAACGGCGGGTGGTTCGGCGACTGCGGCATGCCGCGGCGCATCGGCTGCGCCAGGTCCAGCACCCGCGTCCCGGCGAGCGGGTCCCACACCATCAGATCACCCCGTCGGCGCGTAGGGCGGCGAGCTCGTCGCAGGTGAGGCCGAGGCGGCCCCGGTAGATCTCGTCGTTGTGCGCGCCGAGCGGCGGGCCCGTCCAGCGGATCCGGCCCGGCGTGGCGGACAGGCGGTACAACACGTTCTGCATCCGCACCGGCCCGAGCACCGGGTCGTCGACCGGCTGGAGCGTGCCGAGGGCCGCGTACTGCGGGTCCTCGAACACGTCGGCGATGTCCTGGATCGGCGCGACCGCCGCCTCGGCCGCCTCGAAGGCGGCGACGACCTCGCCGGCGTCGCGCAGCGCGATCCACCCGCCGACCATGGCGTCGAGCTCGTCGGCGTGCTCCGCGCGCGTGGCGCCGGAGGCGAACCACGGCTCGTCGACCACCTCGGGGTGCCCGACGAGCTTCAGGACGCGCTCGGCGACGGCCTGGGCCGACGTGGAGACGGCGAGCCAGCGGCCGTCGCGGGTGCGATACGTGTTGCGGGGCGCGTTGTTGACGCTGCGGTTGCCGGTGCGCCGCTGCACGACGCCGAGCTGGTCGTACACCATCGGCTGCATGCCCAGCACGGTGAGGATCGGCTCGATGATCGCCATGTCGATGACCTGCCCGGCGCCGGTGGTGTGCCGGGCCAGCAGCGCGGTGGTGACCGCCTGCGCGGTGGCGAGGGCGGCGATGCCGTCGGCGAGGCCGAAGGGCGGCAGGGTGGGCGGGCCGTCGGGCGCGCCGGTGATCGCCGCGAAGCCGCTCATCGCCTCGGCGAGGGTGCCGAAGCCGGGGCGCGCCGAGTAGGGCCCGAACTGGCCGAACGCGGTCACCCGGGCGATGACGAGGCGCGGGTTCACCTCGTGCAGGGTCGACGGGGACAGGCCCCAGCGCTCCAGGGTGCCCGGGCGGAAGTTCTCCACCAGTACATCCGCCTCGGAGACCAGCCGGCGCAACAGCCCGGCGCCGGCCGGGCGGGACAGGTTGAGGGTGACGCAGCGCTTGTTGCGCCCCAGCAGCGTCCACCACAGCGGCACGCCGTCCTTGGACGGGCCGTGTCCGCGCGCCGGGTCGCCGTTCCTGGGATGCTCGACCTTGATCACGTCGGCGCCGAAGTCCCCCAGCACGGTGGCGGCCAAGGGGCCGGCGAACAGGGTGGACACGTCCACGACGGTGACGCCGGCGAGGGCGGGCGGCGGTTCCACGGCTTCCACGGCCAGAGCGTAGCGACCCTATCGCCAAAATGGAAACCCCGTTACATTGAGCGAAACACGGAAAGGGGTGGTCGCCCGATGTCGCGGTACGACCTGCTGATCAAGAACGGAACCCTGGTGCTGCCGTACGTCGGGGAGGTGCGCGCCGACCTCGCCACCCGCGACGGGACGATCGCGGCGATCGGCACCGACCTGCTCGCGAGCGAGGCCGAGGAGGTGCTCGACGCGGCGGGCAGGCTGGTCTTCCCCGGCGCCGTCGACGCGCACTACCACCTCGGCATCTACCGGCCCCTGGCGGTCGACGCGGCCGAGGAGACCCGCTCGTCGCTGGTCGGCGGCGCGACCACGGTGCTGTCGTACTTCCGCACCGGCCAGCACTACCTCAACAGGACCGGCCCCTACGCCGAGATCCTGCCCGAGGTGCTCGCCGCGGTGTCCGGCCACGCGTGGACCGACTTCGGCTTCCACCTGGCCCCGATGGACACCCGGCAGGTCGGCGAGGTGGCGTCGCTCGTCGACGAGCACGGGATCGCCTCGTTCAAGTACTACATGTTCTACAAGGGCTTCAACCTCTCGGCCGACTCGCGCGACGCCAAGGCGTTCACGATGAGCGACGAGTACGACCTGGGCCACCTGTACCAGATCATGGAGGCGGTGGCGGCCGCCGGGCGCGACAGCGGCAGGCGGGTCTCGCTGTCGCTGCACTGCGAGCAGGCCGAGCTGATGCGGCTGTTCATCGACCGGGTGCGGGCGGCCGGCGACCCGCAGACGCTCAAGGCGTACTCCGACGCCCGCCCGCCGCTCACCGAGCGGGTGGCGATCGGCGAGGCGACCACGCTCGCCGGCGCGACCGGCTGCCCGGTCAACCTGCTGCACCTGTCGAGCGCCGAGGCGCTCGCCGCGGCGAGCGCGGCCCGGTCCGGCCTCGACCTGCGCACCGAGGTCACCCTGCACCACCTGTGCCTCAACTACGAGGAGCTGTCCGGGCTCGGCGCGAAGGTCAACCCGCCGATCCGCAGCGCGGCCGACACCGAGGCCCTGTGGGCCGGCGTGCTGTCCGGCGCGGTCGACTGGGTCGCCTCCGACCACGCCTGCTGCCTGGAGGAGCACAAGGGCGACGAGCTGTGGCCGGCGCTGCCGGGGTTCGGCGGTACCGGCCTGCTGTACCCGGTGCTCGTCAGCGAGGGCATGCACCGCCGCGGCCTCGCCCCACATCGCGTCGCCGAGCTCGTGTCGGCCAACCCGGCCCGGGCCTACGGGCTCTGGCCGCGCAAGGGCTCCCTGCTGGTGGGGCACGACGCGGACATCACCGTCGTCGACCCCGACCTGGAGCAGGAGGTCACCACCGAGCTGCTGCTGTCGGGCCAGGACCACTGCCCGTTCGCCGGCCGCAAGGTCCGCGGCTGGCCGGTGGCCACGATCCTCCGCGGCCGCGTCGCGTACCGCGACGGCGCGGTCGTCGGGTCGCCCCGGGGCGAGTTCGTCAAGCGATAAGAAGAACGGGGAGGCCTCGGCCTCCCCGTTGCCCCTACATTCCGTCGCCGGACCACGGTCCTCGCGACCGCGAGCGGACCGGCATCGTCGAGATGACCGGCGCCTCGTGCTCGTGGTAGTTCTCGGCGTGTCCGCCCCACTTGATCCACTCTTCGGTGGTGTACCAGTTGATGAGCTCACCGTCGGACCGGATGATCCAGTCGATCTCCGTCTCGGCGACGAAGTGGCCGTGCTTCACGCCGGCCGGGCGGAAGCAGTAGGTGCCCTCGTCGATGTCGCCGAAGTTGTACGCCATCCTGCCGCTCAGCGTGTAGAACTCCTCGTAGCACGGGTGGTGCGCGAGGCGGTGGTCGCTCCAGCCCTTCGGGGCGCGAATCAGCCGGGTGTAGAAGCCCGTCTTCGGGTCGCGGTGCAGCAGCTTGATGTACAGCGGCGTGAGCGGGCCGACGGTCGGCGCCGCCACCCATGGCATCGCGTCCGGGTCGGCGACGGTCACCGTGCCCTCCTCGCGGGCCTGGGCGTCAGGGTCGAACCCGGCGTCGCCGTACTCGCGCCAGTGCAGGACGTGGCTGCCCTCTCGGACCTTGATCCAGTCCATGGGCACGCCCTTCGGCACCTGCAGGTAACCGCCGGGGCCGAGCTCCTTCCCGCCGTACGACAGGGACCCGGTCACGACATAGAACTCCGTGTCGGCGTGTGCTACGCCCGGGCCGCGGCCCCAGTCGGCCGGGAAGCTCAGGGACAGCGACGACGAGCCGTCCTCCTCGTCGGTGGACAGCCGGCGCTCGAGCGCCTTGCCCTCGCCGAAGGGCAGCTCCGCGGCGTGCCAGATGTAGTCGTCCTCGTGGATCAGCTCGACGTGCGCCCTCAACCCGTGCTCCTCAGCTCTCGTTTCAGCACCTTGCCGGCCGCGTTGCGGGGCAGCGCGGCGATCATCCGGAACTCCTTCGGCACCTTGTGCCCGGCGAGCCGGGGCCGCAGGTGCTCGAGCAGCGCGCCGGGCTCGAGACTCTCCTCGCGCGCCACGATGTAGGCGACGATCCGCTCGCCCCAGCGGTCGTCGCGCTCCCCCACGACCGCCGCCTCGACCACCGCCGGGTGCGCGGCGAGCGCCTCCTCGACGTCGCGCGGGTACACGTTCACCCCGCCAGTGATGATCATGTCTTTCTTGCGATCGACGATCGTCACGTACCCCTCGTCGTCCACCACGACGACGTCCCCGCTGGTCAGGAAGCCGTCCGGGGTCGTGCACTCCGCGGTGGCGGCCGGGTTGTCGAGGTAGCCGTTCATGAGGAACGGGGAGCGGCTGTACAGCTCGCCGGGCGTGCCGGGCGGCACCGGGTGGCCCTCGTCGTCGACCACCCGCAGCTCCGTCATGAACCACGGGTGCCCGACCGAACCGGCCTTGCGCCGTGCGTCGGCAGGCCGCAGGTCGGTGACGACGCCGGCCTCGGTGGAGCCGTACAGCTCGTGCACGCCGACGCCCGGGAAGCTGTCGAGCACCCACTCCTTCAACGCGACCGGCAGGGCGGCGGCGTTGAAGTACAGCGTCTCCAGGCTGTCGAGTCTGCCGTGCAGGCCCAGCTCGCGGAGTCCGACAGCGTGGGTCGGCACAAGAAAGACGGACTGCGGGCGGTCCCGCTCGACCATCTTTAATAATGTTTGTGGGTCCCATGCCCGGAGCATGGATACGGTACCGCCGGTGAAGACCGCCGCGTAGGCAAAGGCGAAGCCGGCACCGTGGTACATCGGCGCGACCGCGATCGTGCGCCGCCCGGGTCCGAGCCCCCACTCCAGCGCGGTGCAGTAGAAGGTGAGCACCCGCGAGCGGTGGCTGATGAGCACGCCCTTCGGCGCGCCGGTCGTTCCCGACGTGTAGGCGATGCAGAAGGGGTCGTGCTCGTCGACGCTGACCGCCGGGTCCTTGGCGGAGGCATGGTCGATGGCCGCCTCGTACTCGGCGCCGAGCCGCAGGGTGAAGCCAGGGTCGACGGCGCGGTCCTCCAGGGCCGGGTCGAGGATGACGGCCTTCGGGTCGCAGTGGCCGGCGATGTACGTCGTGTCGGCGAGCGTCTGGCGCGGGTTCAGCGGGACCATCGGCATTCCTGCCTTGGCGAGCCCGGCGGCGATCTCGCAGTACTCGAGCCGGTTGCCGCTGAGCACCGCGACCGGGTCGCCTGGGGCGAGGCCGGCGCCGAGCAACGCCTGCGCGAGGCGGCTGGAGCGGTCGTCGAGCGCGGCGTAGCTGAGCCGCCGGTCCCCGTCGATGACGGCGATGGCGTCCGGGGTCGCCCGGGCGAACTCGCGGACCCCGTTGGCGATGTTCAACTGCGCACCGGTCACGATGCAATGGAAACACCGTTTCCATTCCGAGGCAATGGTTCGCGAACACCGTTTCCCATCTGCCGACAACCGCACACCGCGCCCCGCCCCGCGGCGCGGGGCGGGG
>NZ_JBEXCY010000055.1:0-58951 GCF_040605515.1 Dactylosporangium sp. NPDC005572
GCGGCGCCGCGGGCCGCTCAGGCGGTCGGCGCCGAGGCCGGCTCGAAGTAGTGGACCGTGTCGTAGCCGAGGTGCTTGAAGACCCGGTTCTGCGCGTTGAACAGGCGCAGCGGGGTGCCGTCGGCGGCGAAGAGCTGGCAGACGTGGTTCTGCGGCACGTACAGGGTGTCGCCGCGGCGCACCTCGTACCGCGTGGGCTCCACGGCGATGCGCGCGTAGTACTTCTCGGCGATCTCCGCCTCGACCTCCCACTGCAACGCGTAGCCCCCGCCGTCGAGGACGTAGTAGACCTCGTCGGCCATCTTCCAGTACTTGCCGCTGTGCCCGCCGGCCGGAATGTCGAGCTCGAAGGCGTCGACGCTGAAGATGCGCGCGTCGACGCGGTCCGGTGCGGACATGACCCGGACCCGGCCCAGGGGAGTGTCCTGCCAGACGGTGTCCGCCGGCGAGATCACCTTCTTGCGGTCCAGGACGCCCGGCGTCCAGATCCGCGACCAGTCCTCCCGCGGGCCGAAGCGCTCCTCGCCCTCGACCGGGCCGGAGCGGCCCTGCTGGATCAGGCCCATGAACATCCAGGTGCACTTCGCCTTTACCACCAGGGCGACCGCGCGTTCCTGGTACGGGTTGAAGTGCCGGTGCACGGAGTCGGTGTGCACGAAGACGAGGTCGTCGGTGTTCCAGTCGTACCGCTGGTCGTCGTGGATCTCGTAGCCCCGGCCCTCGAGGATGTAGAAGGCGGCCTCGTTCTGGTGGCCGTGGCCGTGGTTGGACGACTCCGGGGGCAGCTCGACGAAGTGCACCTGGATCGTCTGGGTGAGGAAGTCCTCGTCGCCGGGGCCGATCCGCCACCACGTCCGGCTCTTCGCGCTGTCGCCGGAGTGCGCGACCTTGGCGTCGTCGACCACGACGCTGTCGTCGCGTACGCGATCGACCGCCAGTTGCTGGCGCCGGAACTCGCCGAGTCCGTATGTCTGCGACGTCAGTCCACGCACGAAGACGCGTCCGCTCTTGCCCATGGGTCCTCCGGGGTCAATCACACGTTTGGCAAATGGTATAACGTTTCTACCGATGGGGGCAAGTGTGGTCACGGCGTCGACCGGACCCGGCACGACCGGTGCCAGCGGGTGCTGACCTGGCGTTGACGTGGGGCGATGGTCAGCTCGGTTGTGCCGCCCGACCGCGCTTGGGTGATGGCGGTGTAACGCTGCGGACATCGATGACGCCCATAGGAATGGGTCTTGACAGTCGGCCTGCCGGGCCCGGCGGCTGCGCGACCCCCGGCGCCCCCGCGCACTCCCCAGTGTGTGCGGGGAGCGCCGGCCCATCGAGACCCATGGCGGTCTACATGCGATGGTCATCACGGGCGTCACGACCGGCGTCGGTACGGCTCAGGTCAGTGCGGCCGGCGGGTCTTGCTGTAGTGCCGTGCGGCCCGCGCCCGGTTGCCGCAGTCCGGTGTGCACCACTCGCGCCGGGTGCTGCCGCGCAGGAAGTACAGCACGCAGTTCGGGCCGGGGCAGATGCGCAGTTCGGGCCGGGCCGGGCCGGCGAACAGCTCGGCGGCCTCCTCGGCCAGCGTGGACAGCGCCGCGGCGACGGGCCGCGCGTGACTACGGATCTCAGTTCGCGGCGCACCGGTTCGTGGCTCGGCGTCGAAGCGCAACTCGCGCCAGCGCGGCGCCCGGCGCGCGTGGCCGTTGAGCGCGGCGACGGCGTCCGCGTCGGGTGCCCGCCCGTGCACGATGGCGTCGGCGACGGCCCGGATGGTGGTGCGCAGGTCGTGCGCCACGGCGAGGTCGTCGCCGGTGAGGCCGTCCAGATCCTCGTCGGTGAGCGCGACCGCCAGGCGGTGGTGCATGTCCCGCAGCCAGGCGGCGAGGTGGCCGGTCGTGTCCAGCCCTTCGCGCAACCGGCCGCGGATGGCGAAGGTGGTGTTGGCGAACTCGATGGGCGGCGGCTCGCCCAGCAGCGGCGCCCCGCCCGCGCTGAGGTGGATCGACTGCATGGTGCCCATAGTGACCCATTGACGGTACGCGATGAGCCATGTCATCGTATCTAACGGATATCGGAGCCATAACCATTAGATCCGGCGGAGGCAGCGCATGGCAACGCCCACCCTCGACACCGGTCACGTCGGGCTGAACGTCACCGACCTGGCCCGCTCGACCGCCTTCTACACCAGGGTCTTCGAGCTCGACGTCATCGCGGAGCCGGCGGCGGGCGAGCGGCGGTTCGCCTTCCTCGGTCGCGAGGGCCGGCCGGTGGTGACGCTGTGGCAGCAGAGCACGGGCGAGTTCCCGGCGGCGCTGCCGGGCCTGCACCACCTGGCGTTCCAGGCGCCGGACATCGAGGCGGTCCGGCGTGCCGAGGCCACGCTGCGGGAACTGGGCGCGACGCTGGTCTACGAGGGTGTGGTGCCGCACGGCGAGGGCGCCTCGTCCGGCGGCGTGTTCTTCACCGACCCCGACGGCATCCGGCTGGAGATCTATGCGCTGACCGGCGCCGACGGCACGGCGGCGCCGACCCCGGCCGCACCGACCTGCGGGTTCTTCTAACCCGCGCCGCGGGCGCCGGGAGGGACGATGGAGCACGCGGGTGAGCGCGCGGTTCGACTGCGGGCCGGCGCGGCCGTCGAGGCCCGCGAGGTCAGCGCGGCCGTCCCGGCGGTGGCCGCCCGGTTCCTCGCCGAGCAGCGGCTGGTCGTGATCGGCGCCGCGGACGGCGACGGCGCGGTCTGGGCCGGCCCGCTCACCGGCCCGCCCGGTTTCGTCGCCGCGGACGGCGAGCGCACCATCGTCGTCGGCCGGCTGCCCGGCGCCGGTGACCCGCTCGCCGGTCGGTTCGGCGCCGAGCGCGACATCGGCCTGCTCGTCATCGACCCGGCCACCCGCCGGCGGATGCGAGCCAACGGCCGGGCCCGCCGGACCGCCGACCGGCTGGTGATCGACACGGACCAGGTGTACGCCAACTGCCTCAAGTACCTGCAGACCAGGTACCCGCAAGGCGCGCCACCGGCCCCGACGGCCCGCGCAGCCCGGCGCACGGGGTCGCTCTCCGCCGCGCAGCAGCGCTGGATCGCCGCGGCCGACACGTTCTTCATCGCCAGCGCCGCCCCGGGCCTGGGCGCCGACGCGTCACACCGCGGCGGCAACCCCGGCTTCGTCACCGTCGCCGACGCGCGCCACCTGAGCTGGCCCGACTACGCCGGCAACGCGATGTTCTCGACGCTGGGCAACCTTGAGCTCGACGGGCGCTGCGGGCTGCTCTTCCTGGACTGGGAGCACGGCCACACCCTCCACCTGACCGGCCGGGCCCGCGTCGACTGGGACCCCGCCCGCGCCGCGACGACCCCCGGCGCCCAACGCTTCGTCGACTTCGGGGTCGAGCACGTCGTCGAGGTCACGGCCGGCCTCGGCCTGCGCTGGTCGTTCGGCGGGTACTCCCGGTTCAACCCGCCCCCGCGCGACTCCCCGGCCAATGACGTAGCAGGCTGACCGGCTGCAACGACCGCATGGTGGCGGCGGGTGATGCGTCGACGGGCGATGCATTTCTGTCAGGAAAGTTGCCATTCAATCCGGACGATGCGATCCTGACGGGACTGGGGATCGTCAACTTCAAATGCCTGACGGCGGGCACGGGCCCGCCGACGGGCTGGTGCGTTCTGTGAGAGGACCGCCATGATCGTCCCCCGCTGGCCCAGGCGACTCGGTGCGGCCCTCGCCGGCCTCGCCGTCGCCGCCGCCCTCCTGTCCGGCACCGCCGCTCCCGCCGCCGCCGCGACCGCGGTCGCGTTCACCTCCGTGGTGCCGGTCCCGGTCACCGCCGCCGCCACCCCCGGCGTCAGCTACGCCATCACCGCGGGCACCGCCATCTACGCCGCACCGGGTTCCGCGCCGGCGGCTGCGGTCGCCAACCAGCTCGCGACCCGGATGCGGGTCTCGACCGGGCTGCCGCTGCCGGTCGTCACCACCGTCGCAAGCCCGACCGACGGGATCGCCCTGCTGCTCACCGGTGCGCCGCCCGGCGTCGGTGCCGAGGGCTACCAGCTCGACATCACCGCGAGCGCGATCACCATCCGGGCGAACCAGCCCGCCGGGCTGTTCCGCGGCGTGCAGACGCTGCGGCAGCTGCTGCCCGTGACCGCGGACGCGGCGACACCGCAGTCCGGACCGTGGCCGGTGCCGGGCGGGCAGATCGTCGACCACCCGCGGTTCGCGCACCGCGGTGCGATGCTCGACGTGGCGCGGCACTTCTTCACCGTGGCCCAGGTCCAGCGGTACCTCGACCAGCTCGCGTTGTACAAGATCAACGTGCTGCACCTGCACCTGTCCGACGACCAGGGCTGGCGCATCGCCATCAACTCCTGGCCGAACCTGGCGACCTACGGCGGCGGCACGCAGGTGGGCGGGGGACCGGGCGGCTACTACACCCAGGCGGACTACACCGCGATCGTGAACTACGCGGCCGACCGGTACATCACGGTCATCCCCGAGATCGACATGCCCGGGCACACCAACGCCGCGCTCGCCTCGTACGCGCAGCTCAACTGCAACGGCGTGGCGCCGGCCCGGTACACGGGCACGCAGGTCGGCTTCAGCTCGCTGTGCGTGCCGCTGGAGCTGACGTACACGTTCATCGACCAGGTGATCGGGGAGATCGCCGCGCTGACCCCGGGGCCGTACGTGCACATCGGCGGCGACGAGGCCAGCTCCACCACCGCGGCCGACTACTCGTACTTCATCAACCGGGCACAGCAGATCGTCGCCGCGCACGGCAAGACCGTCGTCGGATGGCACGACGTGGCCAACGCGCCCCTGCAGTCCTCGACGGTGGCCCAGTTCTGGGGCACCACCACCAGCAACGCGCCGCTGGCCGCGGCGGCGGCGAACGGCACCAAGGTCGTCATGTCCCCGGCCAACAAGACCTACCTGGACATGAAGTACCGCAACAACACCAGGCTCGGGCAGAAGTGGGCCGGTCTCATCGACGTGAACACGGCGTACGAGTGGAACCCGGGCGCCTACCTCACCGGCGTCGGCGAGACCGCCGTGCTCGGCGTCGAGGCACCACTGTGGACGGAAACGCTCGTGACCACGGCCGACATCGACTACATGGCCTTCCCGCGGCTGCCCGCGATCGCCGAACTGGGCTGGTCGCCGTGGAGCACGCACAACCTCACCGCGTTCAAGCAGCGCCTCGGTGCGCAGGGACCGCGCTGGCGCGTCATGGGCATCAACTACTACCACTCGACCCAGGTCACCTGGCCGAGCGGCTCGTAACCCGCCGGCGGAGCCGCGACGCCACGGGCGTGCGGCTCCGCACACCCGTCGGAGGTGCAAAATGTCACGAAATCGGATGATGTATCGGCGGGCGCTGGCCGCGCTCCTGCTCACTGTGACCTCGGTGCTGACCATCGGTGCGCTCGGCCCCGGCGACGCCTCGGCCGCCACCGTGGGCTCCACCGAGCTGACGTCGGGCTGGGCCCTGCGCTCCGCCACCGGCCTGGCCGCCACCGGCGCCACGATCTCCCAGGTCGGCTACCCGACCGCCGGCTGGAGCCCGGTCACCCTGCCCTCCACCGTGCTGGCCGGGCTGGTGGCGAACAACGTCTACACCAACATCTACGCCGGCACGAACCTGCAGTCGGTGCCGGACCTGACCGGCCAGGACTGGTGGTACCGCGGCCAGTTCACCGCCGCGGCCGCGAGCCCCGGGCAGGTCTACTGGCTGCGGCTGCAGGGCCTGAGCTACCGCGCCCAGGTCTGGCTCAACGGCACGCAGCTCGACGCGAACGCGGTCGGCACGTTCGTCGCGCACGAGTACAACGTCACCGGCGCCATCGTGCCCGGCGCGTCGAACGCCGTCGCGATCCGGGTGACCCCGCCCCGGCACGGCTGCGCCGACCTGTCGGTGTGCACCGTCGACTGGAACCCCGAGGCGCCCGACATGAACGCCGGTATCTGGGGCCGCACCTTCGTCGACACGACGGGTCCGGTCGCCGTCCGTGACCCGTACGTCAGGACCGTCCTGCCGCTGCCCGCCACCAACACGGCCGACCTCACCGTCTACGCCGACGCGATCAACGCGACGGCGGCGCCGGTCACCACGACCGTCACCGCCACTATCAGCAAGCCGGGCCAGCCGACGATCACGGCCAGCCAGACCGTGACGCTGGCGGCGGGGGAGCGCCGCGAGCTCGTCTTCGACCCCGCCGGCTACCCGCAGCTGCACGTCGTCAACCCCGTGCTGTGGTGGCCGTACCAGTTCGGCAGCCCCGAGCTGTACCAGGTCACGACGGCGGCCAGCGTGTCCGGGGCGGCGTCGGACAGCAAGACGGTCAACTTCGGTGTCCGGCAGTTCACCGACTACCGCACGACGGTGCAGGGCACCTCCTTCGTGGGGTACAAGGTCAACGGCCAGCCGATCCTGTTCCGCGGCGGCGGGTACGTCTGGGACCTGCTGCAACGGTGGGACACCAGGACGAACAGGGCACACGTCGACTACGTGAAGGGCATGGGCCTCAACACGATCCGCCTCGAAGGGACGCTGGGCAACCAGGAGCTCTATGACCTCGCCGACGCGGCCGGCATCATGATCATGCCGGGATTCGTCTGCTGCAGCGCCTGGGAGAACGACAGCGGCTGGACGGCGGAGCAGACCACCGTCGCCCAGGCGTCGCTCAACACCCAGATGCGGGCCCTGCGGGCGCACGCCAGCACGTTCATGTGGAACTACGGCAGCGACATGCCGCCGACGGCGGCGCACCTGAGCGCGTACAAGAGCATCGCCGCCGCCCTGCACTGGCAGAACCCGACGGTGGACAACGTCGCGACCTGGTCCAACGCGAACGCGGGCATGAAGATGGACGGTCCCTACAAGTGGGAGCCGCCGGTGCTGTGGTGGGATCTCAGCCGCCAGGGCTCGGCGTTCGGCACCACGGGTGAGGAGGGTACCGAGGCGCCGCCGCCGCTGGAGAGCCTCTCGCGGTTCCTCACCCCGGCGCAGACCTGGCCGGTCGGCAACGCGGCCTGGAACTACCACGTCGGCCGGGGCGGCAGCGTCTTCGACAACACCGACGTCTACACCAACGCGCTCAACAAGCGCTACGGGACCACGACGAGCGCCGCCGACTACTCGAAGAAGTCCGAGGTGATGAACTACGAGAACACCCGGTCGTTCTTCGAGGCGTGGAGCGCCCGGCAGCACACCCAGTCGTTCGGCAGCATCTGGTGGATGCAGAACAACGCCTGGCCGGCGCTGCACTGGAACCTCTACGACTACTACTTCAAGCCGGGCGGATCGTTCTACGGCACCAGGAAGGCGACCGAGCCGGTCCACATCGCCTACGACCACTTCAGCCGCAACGCCTACGTGGTGAACTCCACCCTCACCGCCCGGGCCGGGCTGACGGCCACCGCCACGGTGTACAACATCCCCGACCTGACCCAGAAGTACAGCACCAGCGTCCCGGTCACCGCGCCCGCGAACGCGTCCGCGCCGATCCTGACCCTGCCGGCGGTCACGGGCCTGACGTCGACGTACTTCGTCCGCCTCCAGTTGAAGGACTCCAGCGGCACGACCGTCAGCAACAACCTCTACTGGTACTCCACGACGCCCGACGCGCTGGGCAACAAGAAGAACTGGTACTCCACCAGCGTCAAGACCTACGCCAACCTCACCGGGCTGAACAGTCTCGCCACCAACACCGGCGTCACCGCGGGTGTGTCCCGATCGGTCGCCGGCGGGCAGGAGACGGTCACGATCACGGTGACCAACACGAGCCCGACCAACATCGCGTTCTTCGTACGCCCGGAGGTGACCGCCGGCAACGGCGGCAACGAGGTCGTGCCGGTCGCCTACACCGACAACTACGTCTCGCTCTTCCCGGGCGAGTCGACCCAGGTCACGGCGACCTACGCCACCGCCGACCTGGGCGGGTTGCCCGCCCATCTGCGGGTGCGCGGGTACAACGTCCCGGCCGTCTCGGTGCCGGTGCCCTGATCCGCAGCCCGGGGCGGTGGGTCAGCGGGCCCGCCGCCCCCGGGCGTCGTCGTCAGCGGGTGGGTGCCGTCCGGTCGAGGACCAGGTCGCGTGCGTCGGTCAGGCCGACGGCGAGCGCGCCGAGCAGGACGGCGTCCGTACCGAGCGTGGAGACCTCGATGCGCGGCGGGCGCAGCGCGACGAGATCGCGCAGCCGCTCGGCGACCGGACCGGTGAGCAGGTCGCCGGGCTGACTGCCGACGCCGCCGCCGAGGACGACGAGTTCCGGGTCGAGCACCGCCGTGATCCCGGCGAGGGCGTGGCTGACGTGGTCGACCACGCGCGACACGGCCAGCCGGGCGGTCTCGTCGCCGGCGCGGGCGCGGTCGAAGACGTCCTTCGCCGTCGCCGCGTCGTGCAGGCCCAGCCGCTGCGCCAGCGCGACCACGCCGTCGGCCGAGGCCACCGACTCGAACATGCCGCGGCGCCGCGCGGCGGGCTGCTCCAGCAGGGGGTCGCCCTCGCCGACCGGCAGGTAGCCGATCTCGCCGGCCGCGCCGCGGAACCCGCGGTACAGCTTGCCGTCGATCATGATGCCCATGCCGGTGCCGGTGCCGATGGACACGTACACGAAATGCCGCACACCGCGGCCGAGTCCGTAGGTGGCCTCCCCGACGGCTGCGAGGTCGACGTCGTTCTCCACCACGTACGTCGAGCCGGCGATGCCCGCCAGCCGTTCGACGCTGCCGCGCCGGTCCCAGCCGGGCAGGTTCGGTGCCAGGTGCAGGGCGCCGGTCGCCTTGTCGTGGATGCCGGGGGTACCGAACACGGCGAGCGTGATGTCGTCGCGCGTGATGCCGGCCGTGGCGGCCAGTTCCTCGGCGATGCGGGTGAGCTGCGCGACGAGGTCGCGGGCGCGGGTGCCGCGGGAGGGTTCGTCCTTGCGCGCGACGATCGTGCCGACCAGGTCGGCCAGCCCGACGCGGACGTACGAGCGGCCGACGTCGACCGCGAAGACCCAGCCCGCCTCCGGGCGCACCTCGTACAGCACCGCGGACCGTCCGGCGGCGCCCGCGCGCGTCCCGACCTGGCGCAGGAGCCCGGCGCGTTCGAGGTTGGTGAGCGCGACGGCCACCGTGGGCTTGGACAGCCCGGTCTGCTGGGCCAGCTCAGGGCGAGACACCGTCCCCAGCCGGAAGGTCTCGGCGAAGACGGCCCGCTCGTTCATCACCCGCAGCACGCTGGTCGTGCTGGCGGTACCGGTGGTCTGCACGGGAACAGGGTCCCACACGCATTAGGAAAGGTCATTTATCAATTTTGTAAAGGACCTTGCCATGAGCCCGCCGGGTGGCCCAACATGCTCGCAGAACCCTCCGAGGAAAGGTGTCCCTCCGTGAGAGCCAGATGGTTCGTCGCAGTCGTGGCCGTCGCGGCCACCGTCGTCAGCGGGTGTGGCGGCAGCACCGGGGACAAGCAGGCCGGCGGGGATGCGCCGACGATCGCGTTGTTCCTGCCGGAGTCCAAGACGACCCGCTACGAGGCGTTCGACCGGCCGCTGTTCGAGGCCAAGGTGAAGGCGCTGTGCGCCGACTGCAAGCTGCTCTACGCCAACGCCGACCAGGACGCCGCCAAGCAACAGCAGCAGGTGGAGGCCGCCCTCGCCCAGGGCGCCGACGTGCTGGTCCTCGACGCCGTCGACGCCAGCGCGGTCGCGTCGCTGGTGAACCAGGCCAAACAGAAGAAGGTCCCGGTCATCGCCTACGACCGGCTCATCTCCGAGATCACCTACGAGTACTACGTCTCCTTCAACAACGTCCGGGTCGGCGAGATGCAGGGCCAGGCCCTGCTGGACGCGCTCACCAAGGCCGGGACGGCCGACAAGGGCAAGATCGTCATGATCAACGGCGCGCCGACCGACCCCAGCTCGGCCGACTACAAGACCGGCGCGCACAAGGTCCTCGACGGCAAGGTCCAGATCGGCCGCGAGTTCGACACGCCCGACTGGAGCCCGGACAAGGCCCAGCAGGAGATGGAGCAGGCCATCACCGCGCTCGGCCGGGACACCATCGTCGGCGTGCTGTCCGCCAACGACGGCATGGCCGGCGGTGCGATCGCGGCGATGAAGCGCGCCGGCTACCCGACCCTGCCGCCGATCACCGGGCAGGACGCGGAGCTCGCGGCGGTACAACGGATCCTGACCGGAGAGCAGTACATGACCATCTACCTCGACATCCGTCAGGAGGCGGAGAAGTCGGCCGAACTGGCCGTCGCGCTCGCCAAGGGCGAGAAGCCGGCCGCGCCGACGAAGGTCGCCAACGGCACCGGGGACATCCCCGCGTTCCTGCTCGACCCGATCGCGGTCACCGCGGACCGGATCAAGGACACCATCGTCAAGGACGGCTTCTACAAGGCATCCGACATCTGCACCGGCCCGGTCGTCCCGGCGTGCACCAAGGCGGGAATCCAGTAGTGCTCGCCGCCTCCAACATCAGCAAACGCTACGGTGCGGTCCAGGCTCTCGACGGGGTGAGCCTGGACCTGCCGGACGGCGAGGTGGTCGCCCTGGTGGGCGACAACGGCGCCGGCAAGTCGACCCTCGTCAAGGTCCTGTCCGGCGTCGTCACCGCGGACGACGGGATGATCGAGCAGGACGGCCGCCCGGTCCGGATCGCGAGCCCGCACGAGGCGCAGCAGCTCGGCGTGTCGACCGTCCACCAGGACCTCGCGCTCTGCGAGAACCTCGACGTCGTCGGCAACCTGTTCCTCGGCGCCGAACGCCGCCGCTGGACGGTGCTCAACCACATCCGGATGGAGCGCTCGGCCCGGGACCTGCTGTCCTCGCTGGACGTGCGAATCCGTGACATCCGGGTGCCCGTCGCGATGCTGTCCGGCGGCCAGCGGCAGTCCGTGGCCATCGCCCGGGCGCTCATCGGCGAGCCGCGGGTCGTGATCCTCGACGAGCCGACCGCCGCGCTCGGCGTCGAACAGACCGCCCAGGTGCTCGACCTGATCCGCCGCCTGCGCGACCGGGGGCTGGCGGTGCTCGTCATCTCCCACAACCTGGCCGACGTGCGAGCGGTGAGCGACCGGATCGTGGTGCTCCGACTGGGCCGCAACGCCGGCGAGTTCAGTACCGCGGAATCCACCCCGGAGGCCGTCGTCGCCGCCATCACCGGAGGCGCCGCATGACCACGACGCTCGTCAAGCCGCTGCAACCGTTGCGTGCGGCGACGCGTACCGACCTCGGCGCGTGGCCGGTCGTCGGCGGGCTGATCCTGATCGCGGTCGTGTTCGGATCCCTCAACGAGCACTTCCTGTCGGCGGAGAACCTCACCAACCTGGCCCTGCAGATGGCGGCCACCGGCACCATCTCACTCGGCATCATCATGGTGATCCTGCTGGGCGAGATCGACCTGTCGGCCGGCTCGGTCAGCGGCCTGTGCGCGGTGGTCATGACGATCCTGTACGTGCGCCACGACTGGAACCCGCTCGTCGCGGTCGCTGCGGCGCTCGGCTGCGCCGTACTGGTCGGCCTGCTGCACGGCTGGATGTTCACCAAGCTGCGGATGCCCTCGTTCGTCGTCACGCTCGCCGGGCTGATCGGCTGGCAGGGCCTGATGCTGTACCTGCTGGGCCGCGGCGGGACCATCAACCTGCCGTTCGAGGGGCTCCTCGCCCGGCTGAGCGACACCTGGCTGCCCGCGTGGGCCGGCTGGCTGGTGGCCGCGCTCATCGTCGCCGGCTGGAGCGCCGGCACGCTGGTCAACCGGCGGTTGCGCCGCGCGGCCGACCTGCCGGTCACCTCCGGCCTCTGGCTGGCCCTGCGGCTGGCCGGCCTCGCCGGCGTCCTCGCGGTGGTGGTGCTGGTGCTGTCGGCCGACCGCGGGGTACCGATGCTGCTCGTCATCTTCGGCACCCTGGTCGTGTGCCTCGACCTGACGCTGCGGCACACCGTCTTCGGCCGCCACATGTACGCGGTCGGCGGCAACGCCGAGGCGGCCCGCCGGGCCGGTATCAACATCACCCGGATCCGGGTCCTCGCGTTCGTCGCCGGGTCCACCCTGGCCGCGTTCGGCGGGATCCTCGCGGCCAGCCGGCTCGCCGCGGTCAACCAGAGCTCCGGCGGCAGCGACACCCTGCTCATGGCGATCGCCGCGGCGGTCATCGGCGGCACGTCGCTGTTCGGCGGCCGGGGCCGGGCCTACGCCGCGCTGCTGGGGATCCTGGTGATCCAGTCGATCACCAACGGCATGCTGCTGCTCAACGTCGACTCCTCGGTGCGGTACATGGTCACCGCCGCGGTCCTCGCCGTCGCCGTGGCGATCGACTCGCTCGCCCGGCGGGGACAGCCCAGGTGACGCGGCACGTACTGGCGATCGACTTCGGTGGCACCAAGGTCGCGCTGGGAACGGCGGCCGTCGACGCGCTCGACGGCCGCCCGCACACCATGATGCGCCTGCGCACCCTGGGCGCCGGGGGAGCGCTGCAGGTCGTCGAGCGCACCCTGACAGCCGCGCGGGAACTGCTCAGCACCCCGGCGGCGGTGGGGGTCTCGACCTTCGGCGTGGTCCGCGACGACGTGATCCGCCTGGCCCCGAACGTGCCCGGCTGGGACGGCATGGCACTGCCCCGGCTCCTGCGGGCCGAGTTCGGCGACACCCCCGTCGCGATCGACAACGACGTCAACGCCGGCGCCGCCGCCGAGCTGCGCTGGGGAGCCCTCCGCGGCGTCGACACCGGCCTGTACGTCAACCTGGGTACCGGTCTGGCCGCCGCGCTGGTGGCCGGCGGCAGGGTCCTGCCCGGTGCCCACGGCGCCGCGGGCGAGATCGGCTACCTGCGCGACTCCGCCTCCGCCTCGGCCTTCGCCGACGGCCACGCCCCGCTGGAGGAGGCGGTCTCCGGCAGCGCCCTGGCCCGCCGCGGCTCGGCCCTGCTCGGCCGGGAGGTGACCGCCGCCGAACTGTTCGACCTGCACGCCGAACCCGGCGTCGGCGAACTGCTGGACGAGGCACTGGACACCCTGTCCCGCACGATCGCCAACCTCTGCATCACCCTGGACCCGCAACGCGTCGTCATCGGCGGCGGCCTGATGGGTGCCGCCCCGCACATCCTCCCGCGGGTGGCGACAGCCATCACCCGCTCGGTGCCCTTCCCGCCACAGCTGACGACCGCCACCTTCGTCGACGACGCCCCGCTCGTCGGCGCCCTGGCCCTGGCCCTGGCGCTGGCGTGATCCGATCGGAGGTGTGGGGCGAGTGTGTGGGCGCTGTGGGTGGGGTGGGACGGCATCGGTCAGGAGGCTGGACGTACCAGTTCCGTCCAGCCACGAGGAGTCATCGTGACCGCCCTGACCCGCACCGACCGGCGTCCCGACGTCCACGAGATGGTGGTCGTCCACCGCGCCTTCCGGCGAGAGTTCGGCGCCGCCGCCGACCTTGTCCGCCGCACCCCCGCAGGCGACACCCGCCGCGCGACGATCGTCGCGAACCACCTGCGCCTCTGTACTGCCGGCCTCGAGATGCACCACACCGGCGAGGACATCGTGCTCTGGCCGCTGCTGCTCGAGCGGTCCGCGCCGTCGACCGGGCTCGTCGAGACGATGCAGGCCCAGCATCACAGCATCGACGGGTACGTCGAGGCCATCACCCCCGCGCTCGCCGCCTGGGAGGCCGCCCCGACCGAAGCCGCAGGCGAGCACCTTGCGACGCTCTGTGAGCGCTTCACGGCAGCCCTGCTCGAGCACCTCGACCTGGAGGAGCGCGAGGTACTGCCGCTGGCCGCGCGCCACGTCACCGCCGCCGAGTGGAACCAGATGGGAGCGCACGGCAAGGACACGATGACCCCCAGCCAGCTGCCGATCATGTTCGGCCTCGTACTCCAGGACGCCGACGACGAAGAACGCACCCGCATGCTCGGCAACCTCCCGCTACCGATCCGGTTCCTGCTGAAGACCGTCGGCGCCTGGCAGTTCAAGCGCTACGTCCGCCGCCTGCGCGCGTCGTGACCACCGCGGCACGGGCCTGGATCTCGGTATCGCTCGCGGCGCGCCCGGCGTCCCACTCGCGGGTGAACGCCAGTTCCCCTAGGGCGGCTCGGGTGGCGTCGAGCCCGCGGTCGGACAGCGCCCGCGAGACCGGGAAGGTGGGGTCGACGGCATCGGCCGCCGAGATCGAGGCGCCCGCCCCGAAGAGCCAGGCCGCGGACACCGGGTCACCCACCCGTTGCGCAAGGCTCGCCAGGGCGGGCAGCGCGTAGCCGAGGGTCCAGCTCATCCGGACGGCGAGCGACAGGGCCACCGCTTCACCGAGCAGCGCGGCGGTCGCCGGCTCGTCGCCGAGCAGCTCGGTGAGCGTGGCGTGCACGTTGAGCGCGGTGGCCAGGGTGAAGGCGTTGCCGACCTCGCGGGCCGCCCGCACCGCCTCCGGCAGGATCAGCCCGGCCGTCGCGAGATCGTCTGCGACGAGGGCGAGCTGGCCCTGCGCGAGCCGGGTGTGCACGGCCACCCAACGACGACCGGCGGCCTCCGCCTGCACCAGCGCGCGGGCCAGCAGCTCCTCGGCGTCGTCGAGGGCACCCGCGAAGACCGCCGCCTGGCCGGCCAAGGTAAGGATCTCGCACGTCACGGCCGGCTCGGCCACCCGACCGGCCAACGCCACCGCGACGTCGGCGTCCCTGAGCATCGAGACGTTGTCGCCGGCCAGCAACTGCAGCCCGAGCCGGCCGGCGAGGGCGCGGCAGCGCGCGACGTCGGAGGCCCCGGGTCCGATCCGCTCCAGCCACGCGAGTCCCTCGCGGGCGTGACCGCGCAGCGCGAGGTACAGCCAGATACTCCCGGCGAGCTCGGCGGCATCCCCGTCCCGATCGAGCTCGAGCAGACGCAGGTAGGCCGAGCGCAGGTTGGCGTGGTCGGCATCGAGCCGGTCGAGCACGGCTACGAGGTCCGGCCCCTCGAGCAGTGCGGCGGACGCCGTGGCCCGCGCGTGGAAGTGCGCGGCGTGCCGGTCCGCGGTCGCGGTGGCCCGCCCCGACGCGTGAAGCCGCTGCATGGCGAACTGCCGCACCGGTTCGAGCAGCCGGAAGCGTGGCTGCCGGTCGGGCGATGGCACACGAAGTACCAGAGACTGGTCGACGAGGGCACCGAGGGCAGGCAGCACGTCGGCACCCGCTGCGGTGACGGCCTCGACCGAGTCGAGGGAGAACCCGCCGCTGACGACCGCCAGACGCTCGAAGAGGGCGATCTCCTCGGGCTCGAGGAGATCCATGCTCCACTCGAGTACCGCAGCCATCGTGCGGTGCCGCTCGGGCAGGTCGCGCAGGCCCGCACCGAGGCCCGGCTGCTCCAGCCGGGTGAGGAGGGCCCACGGGGAGAGCAGCCGCAGGCCGGGCGCCGCAAGCTCGACCGCGAGGGGGAGCCCGTCGAGCCGCCGGACGATCGCGGCCAGGGCGGGAGCGTCGGCGTCGGTGACGACCGTGGGGGACCCGGCCGCCGCGGCCCGGTCGAGCAGCAGGGCAACGGCGGGCGAGCAGGACACCGCGTCCACGTCGTCGTCGGCGGGTGTGGTGAGCGGCGCCAGCACGAACTCGTGCTCGGCGCGTACCCGCAGTGGCGCACGACTGGTCGCCACCACGACGAGATCAGGGCAGCGCGCCACGAGACCGGCGAGCACCGGCGCCGCCTTGGTCAGCTGCTCCAGGTTGTCGAGCACCAGCAACACCCGCAGACCGACCAGGTGGGGGACGAGCGCGTCGAGGGGCTCGACGCCGACCGCGTCGGGCAGCCCGAGCGCCGCGGCGATCGTCGGCACGACGAGCTTCGGCTCCCGCACCGCCGAGAGGTCGACGCCCTGGGCGCCGCCGGGGAAGTCCGGCGCCGCGAGCTGCAGCACCTCCATCGCGAGTCGTGTCTTGCCCACCCCGCCGGGGCCGGTGATCGTCACCAGCCGGCGGGTGCCCGAACTGACGAGGGCCAGCAGTTCGGCAAGCTCGCCGTCGCGGCCGATGAGTGGTGTCATCGGGCCTGCCGGGGCGTGGCGGGATGCGGTGCCCTGGGTGGCTGACGGCGGGGCCGGGCCGCTCAACGTGGGTGCGGCGGGTGGGGTCGGCCCGACCCGCGGCGCGGCGTCCCGGCCGGGGACCGCGGCGACGAGGGCCGCCCGGTCGTCGTCGCCGAGGGCGAGTGCGTCGGCGAGCGAGCGCACCGTGTGCGGGTAGGGCCGGCGCCGTTCGCCGCGCTCGAGGGCGCCGATCGCCTTCGCCGTGAGGCCGGCCCGCTCGGCGAGCTCCTCCTGGGTCAGCGACCGCGACTCGCGCAGGCGGCGCAGCACGACGGCGAAGTCGCCGGATGCCGCTCCCGCCTCCACGGGTCAGATGCTAGCCCGGGCGGTTCCCTGCGCAGCAGCTGTGGTGCCGGTGTGGACCTGCTGTGGGTGGGATGGCGCCCGCCGCGGCCCGAGGCTGGGCATCGACGGCATCCCGCCGTCACGACGAGAGGACAGACCATGACCACCATGACCACCCCCCACGTCACCACCAGTGACAGGCGCACGGCGTCGTACGGCCGGCACATGTCGAACGTGCTCATCGCCGCCTTCACCCTGTCGGCGGGACATACCGTCTACGCGAGGGTCGAGGGCATCGAGGACCCGACGTTCACCGTGACCACCCCGCTCGCGTGGGCGTTCTACGCCGTGGGGTTCGGGTCGGCGGTGCTGGCCAGGCGGAGCGGGCGCGTGGCGCAGGTGTCGGTGCTCGCCTACCTCGCGACGCTGTTGGTGATCTCCATCTTCTACTACCCGACGACGTTCGGGCCGCAGCAGCAGACGACGTTCGGCTGGTTCGAGAACGACGTCTACGTCGGGCTGCTCGTCACGGCGACGTACCTCGGGGTACAGCGACTGCGGCGCACGACGCTCACACCGCAGTGACGTCGCGGGTTGTGGTACCCCACGCGTCGTCCGTCGGTCTGCAATGCTCACTTCGTGATCCCCTCGGCAGAGCGGCGCCAGGTCATTGAGCGGGTAGCGGGCTGCATACCCGCGCCGGACGGCGGTACCTGCGTCCGCGTCGCGATCGACGGCCCGGACGCATCCGGCAAGACAACATTCGCCGATGAGCTGGCCGAGGACGTTCGCGCGCTCGGTCGCCCCGTCGCGCGGGTCTCCCTCGACGACTTCCACAACCTGCGAGCGGTCCGATACCAGCAGGGACGTGAGTCGCCCGAAGGTTTCTGGCGACACGCCTTCAACTACGCGCGGTTCCGCAGCGACGTGCTGGACCCGTTCGGCCCCGGCGGCACCCGGCAGTACCGGCCGGCTGCGCACGACCTGGCCACCGACACGGAGCTCGACCCGGAGCCGCTGACCGCTCCCGCCGGCGCCGTCCTCGTCGTCGACGGGCTCTTCCTGCATCGGGATGAGCTCGTCGGCGTCTGGAACCTGTCGGTGTTCCTGGACGTTCCCTTCACCGAGACAGCGAAGCGCATGGCGGTCCGCGACGGAACGGATCCCGACCCCGAGCACCCGTCGGTCCGCCGCTACATGGACGCCCAACGCATCTACTTCAATGCCTGCGCTCCGCACCAGCGCGCCGACATCCACATCGACAATCGGGACGTGAGCGCACCACGCATCATCCGGGCGCCACACGCGCAACCGCTGTGAGCGCCGGTCTGGCCGTGTCGAATGTGGCGGCGAAGGGACGAGTCGGAGGTGGAAGGTGCCGTTGCGGGTGACGAACAAATGGGCAGGACTGGCTGCGCTGCTCGCAGGGTTCTTCGTCATTCTCCTTGACACGACGATCGTCGCGGTCGCGAGCCCGCGTATCCAGCAGGACCTGCACGCTGGCATCTCGGGGCTGTTCTGGGTGACAGCCGGGTATCTGTTGGCGTTCTCGGTTCCGTTGCTCGTCGCCGGGCGGCTCGGCGACCGCTACGACCCCAAACGGGTGTTCCTGGCCGGGATCGGGAGTTTCGCAGTGGCGTCGGCGCTGTGTGGCCTGGCACCGTCGGTGGGCTGGCTCGTGCTGTTCCGGGTGGTCCAGGGGCTGGCGGCGGCCGCGATGGCACCCCAGGCACTCACCCTCATTCGCCGGCTGTTCGTCGCCGACGAGCGCGGGCGCGCGCTCGGTTTGTGGGGCACGGTCGCGTCGGCGGGCGCGCTGCTGGGTCCGCTCCTCGGGGGCCTGCTGACCGCGGCACTCGACTGGCGATGGATCTTCCTGGTCAACGTTCCGATCTGCTTCGCCGCGCTCCTGATGGGGCTGCGCTGGATTCCCGGCAGCCGGGGCCACACCGCAGGCCTTGACCTGCTGGGAGCGTTGCTCAGCACGGCGGGTCTCGGGGTTCTTGTCTGGGCGCTGCTCGCGTGGCGCGACACCCCGGCGTCCGCGATCGCCGCCGCTGGGGCGATCGCCGTCGCGCTGTTGGCCGGTTTCGTCGTCCGGCAGCGCCGGATCGGTGCAGCAGCGCTGGCCCCTCCGACCGTCTTCGGCTCGGCCGGGTTCCTCGCGGCGAGCGCCGCGGTGGCGGCCCTGGGTACGGTCGTCATCGCGATGGCGTTGCCGACGATGCTGTACCTGCAGGATGTGCGGGGCCTGGGACCGCTGGAGGCCGCTCTGGTGATGACCCCGGACGCCGTCGTTGCGGCCCTGTTGTCACCTGCGGCCGGCCGATGGGTCGACCGCGTGGGACCACGCCGTCCGGCGATACTGGGGATGGTCCTCCTCGCCGCGAGCCTGATGCTCATCGGGCTCGTCGTCGTGCTGGGCATTGATCCTTGGTGGGCAGCGCCCGGAGCCGTGGTGCTCGGCCTCGCGAACGCCGTGGCTTGGTCGCCGCTGTCGGTCGCCGCCATGGCGTCGGTGAACGCCGCGGACGCCGGTGCGGCCTCAGGAGTGTTCAGCACGATCCGGCAGGTCGCGGCTGTCACCGGCGTGGCGGTCACCGGCGCGATTCTGGCCGGATTGCGGTCGTCTCCGACCTTGGCATTCAGCGTCGTGTTCGCGCTCATGACACTGATCGCGATCGCCGGCGTCGTCGCCGCGATCCGGTTGCCGAGGCCGTCGCCAGACGGCGGTCGTGGAAGCGAGGATGCAGTGGTAGCGCAAAGCCACCACGAATCACCAGAACCAGCGTGAACCTGCGGGTTTGGCGTTGCCGCTCGAAACCAGGAGTTGACCAAGACGTTCTGTCTCAGCCTTGCAGGATGACCGAGACCCGGTCGAAGCGGCCGACGGCAAGATCCTCACTGCGGATCCAGAAGTACAGCATGCCCATGTCGCCCCACATCCACCCAAGCCCGCGCTCGTCGGTGTCCACCTGCCACAGCAACTGCCAGCCCGCAGCGTCGGCCTGCAGGCCCGGGACGCGCGGGTCGCTGTAGCCGCCTGGCGCCATGAGATCGACGCCGTTGGAGACCAGTTGGCAGTCCAGGTGCATCGGTGACTGCTGCGGTTCGGGCCATCCGAAGATGCGGTGAACGGGACCGGGTGCATCGTCGAGCCGGAGGCGTTGGTAGGCCCAGGCCTCCGCGCTGTGTTCGGCCCAGACAGCCGTGATCACTGGCTCCCACACGTCCGGCATGGTCAGTACCCGGCGTCCCGCTGTCGATCTGGCGGGGAAGGTGACCGCGCGGTCGGGGGGCTGTGCAGAGGTGGCGGTGGCCGCGTCGGTGGTGGTGACCCGCCAGAGCGGCGCGTCGTGCGGAGTGAGGCCCCAGCCGGCCTGCTCGTCGACGTCGAAGAAGAAGCACAGCAGGGTCCCGTCGGGCAGGACTGTCTCACCGATCCACTGGTTCACCTCGTCGCAGAGCCACTGCCCGACCAGGCAGAGCGGCTGCCCGTCCTCCGTATGCGGCCAGGCGAAGTCCGCACCAACGAGGGGCACGCCCCCGAACCGCGTCACCGCAGCGTCCGGCTCGCACTCGTGGGTCGCTTGCAGCCGCACCGATGGCAACTCGAAGCCCGCCACGGTCGCCGCGACGTCTGCATCGAGCGTGGCGTACAGCTTCGCCAACCCGGCCGCGTCAAGCTCCACAAATCCGTCCTTTCGGCGCGGTGAGCACAGATCTCCAGTGGCCGTTCCGTACGCCTGACATGGCGGCGAGAGGAGCGCCGTCCATCACCCGAGCATAGATCCACTGTGAGTCCACGGATATGCCACGCGGGGTTCTGGAAGAAGGGCGTCTCAACCGTCCGGTCAACAGCGTCATGGGCGCCTCATGTGCGCTGGCGCTGGATGGAGACGATCTCGACGCCGCAGGGATAGCCGTCGTGGTGGATGAGGACGTAGTCGCAATCGTGTTCGAGCGTGAGTCCATCTGCCATGGTGATGCGGTCGCCAGCTTGCCAGCCAACGTACTTCGCTCCCTGCAACCGCCAACCTTCGTCGGTGTCTCGCAGCCGGTACCGGTAACCGGGGACAAGGCGGATGGGCCTCCCGTGTTCACTCACCAACTGGTGGGCGACATGGGCGTGATCGGGTCCTGACCCCTGGGCCGGCCGTACGTCGTCCGCGTTGACCTCAACCGACTGGGTGGGCAGCAGGACCGGGGGCGGTTCCTCAGTGATCCGCACGACGGTGTCGTTCGGCGCTGCGTGGCGTAGGAACAGGGTGCGCGAGGTGGCAGGCGGGCCGGCCACCGTCCACAGCTCGCGGAAGCCGTGCCGGCGCAGGTAGGCGTGCAGGCGCGGCATGCGCGGCCAGGCGACAAAACGCAGGAAGAAGCTGCCGTGGCGGTAAGCGTGTACGCACGCCCAGTCCAGCAGCTTGGCGCCGACCCCCTGATCATGGAGGTCGGGTCGCACCGCGAGCCGGGACAGGTAGGTCGCGGCGACCTCACGATCATCTTCGTTCCACAGCCCAGGACCTGGGTCACCGGTGCTGAGGGTGGCGGTGGCGGCGACGTCTCCAGCTGCGGTGCGGAGCAGCCACACCTCCCCACGGCCAATCGACGAAGCGATCGTGTCCCGAATGTCCGGCCAGGTCAGCCAGTCGGGCACACCCTGGTTGTGCAGCCATGTGGCGGTCGTGTCGAGCAGTTCGAGCACGCTGCGAAGATCAGCGGGTCCGGCCCGGCACACGGTCAGGGGACCCGCGACAGCGGTGATCAGCGTGCCGGCCACAGCGCGGCGTTCATCAAGCGACCTGTTCGCGGCCGCCCGATCGTTACGGGCGTTATCCGGGTCGGTAGGCGCCTTGCCTTCAGCTTCGCGTGCCACTCGGTCGAGGAATCTCAGGAGCACACGGATGTTCGCCAGGCGATCGCGCGGGTCGTCATAGTCCGCCGCGCCATCCGCGATGCTTTCAGCCGAGTCGTACCGGTGTGCCTCATCCGTCAGCTCCCACAGGGCATCGCCGCAGGCCTTGAACAACTCCAGAGCCAGCGGCCCGGCGTAGGGCTGAACAGCGTCGCCGTCCTCAAGGCCGGGATACGTCAGTTCCGTGAACTCCCGGTCGAGGAGCTTGGCCGCATCCTGCGGCTGCCCTCCCGCCGCCGCTTCGGCGGTCATCGCGACAATGCCGTCCACGATCCGGTCGTACGCCTCGGGTAGGCCGTCTTCGTGGTACAGGCGCCTGTACTCCGCCATGAAGTACGCGAGGCAGCGCAGATACGCGTCAGGCGGCAGCGCCAACAGCCGCGAGCCGAGCTGCGTCCATAGCTCGTCTGGGTCGAGCTTCGCCAGCTCGGCGTCCGGCCGTTCGGCCATCCAAGATCCTTCCAATCCTGCATCGCGGTGGTAACGGTGTCAGTCTTCGTCATCGGGTTCCTGCACCCGTGGGACACCTGCGTCGTCGACATCATCGCGGCTCTGAACCTTGATCAGGCTCCGCCCGGTCGGTGCCTACACCGACTGAGCGTCCCGTGACATTGTGGCGTGATGACGATGGTTGCGGGAGCGGTCGAGTTGTCCGCCCCCGTCGCCACACCGGACGTAGGCGCCGATGGCACCGGAGGAGCAGGAGACGATCAGGCCGAACGGCATGTGCTAAGCGGTGCCGGTTCCACAGAGGCGCTGCCCGAAGCAGGTCCAGCCCGCTGAGCTCTCGTGCCGATGAGCGGATATCCGGCAAACGCGGGCTGGTCAGTTAGCGTGTGGGGTCGTGTACTGGGATCCAATGCCGACGGTCGCCGCTTCCGCCGTCCTGCAGGTGGCGAACTATCCCGAGGGAGGACGATGGCTAGGGCCGCCGGAGGCGTATCTCCGTGGCCAATGGGGTGACCGCGATTGGCGGAACGTGCCGGGTCCGTTCTACGGTGCGCGGACCGATTCGTGCTGGATGGGCCGCGAGATTGCGCCCCACCATGTGGTCTACGAGGACGAGTTTGGCAGCGAGATCGTGTACCGGCAGCCAAAGAACGCAGGTGAGGTTCATCTCGTGCTGACGGCAGCTTGGAACGACCCGTTCGGCGGCTACGCCGCCGACGGTTACGAGCATTGGACGCTCGAGCTTGTGCGAGAGTGGTGGGCCGACCGCGGCCGGTTGACCGCCTGGATTGCCGGCGTGCAGCGCCGGTGGTCTTCCAGCGAACGGGCTGACGAGCAGGACAACGCGGTCGGGCTACGGGATTTCGCCCACTACCTGGACAACGGGCTCGAAGCGGATCTCCGCGACTATGGATTCTGGCTGGACAACCGACGGCCACCCCAGGCACACGAGACGCTTCCTCGCCTGGACCGGCCTTAGGAACCACCCCGGCCAGCGTCCGTACACGCCGCAATCCGATCGCTACGCCGGCGTGGCAGCCGGTAGTGATGGCCCCGGCGCGGGGACATGCCGATGAGTGAGCACGTGGTCTTCATCGGGTCGGCCAGGTACGCGAGGACACTCCAGGTGCTACCGCTATCAGAGGGTCAGACCGAACTGCGTTGGGCCGCCACTGGAGGGATCGATGGTCAAGTCCACGTCCTTCCAGGCGGGGAGGGTCTTCATGTAGGCCAGGGCCGTCTCGCACAGGTCCGCTGCCTCGTGATGGCCGCCGCGGTCCGCGCTGATCAGGGCGAGGAGCACACCGAACACCACGTCGTCGGCGTCCACGTGCTCGCCGGGAAGCGGTTCAGGGCGGCCGTGCAGCAACGACCAGAAACAGTGCTGCATGACGTCGGCGTACCACAGCTCCGGTGGGGTGTGCGGCCAGTTGGCGGCTGTGGCGGCGAGGTCGTGCAGGAACTCGCGCACGTTGATCTGCCGGCCGTCGCCGATGTCGCAGTCGGTGTTCGACACCTTGTCCAGTGCGTGCTCGGCCGCCCGCATGAATTCGAGCGCTGAGTCCAGCATGGGCTCAGTCTGACAGCTCAGAGAACGACCGACCGCTTCACCACGGCGGCTGGCTCCTGAACGTCCGCTGCTGCCGCCGCGAGCGCTCTGGTGTTCAGCTTCGCTGGTGACGCACGGTGATGCATGGCCGCCTTTCCTGTCTCCGGCGCCGACGTTGCGCCCCCTGTGGGCTGGTGCTGCGCGCGGCGATGGCCGACCACCGCGTGCTACGGGTCCGTGGCAAGGGCGGCAAAGTCGTCCTCGTCCCGCTGCCACCCGCCGTCGCCCGAGCAATCGAACGCGCTGTCGACGGCCGCACCGCCGGACCGATCCTGCGCAGCACCCTCGGTGCCCGCATGGACTGCGACGCCGCAAGCCGCCGACTCAAGCACCTGGCGGCCGGCGTCCGGATGCCGAGGATGTACCCGCACACGCCGCGACACACCTCGTCACCACCATGCTCGACGTCGGCGTTAGCCTCCGCGACGTCCAGATCGTCGCCCGCTACGCCGACCCACGCACGACGATGCGCTGCGACCGCGCCCGCAACAACCTCGACCGGCACTCCAACTACATCCTGCCGCGTACATGGATCCGGCACGTAGCCACACAGCTCACGACATCCGCTGGAGAGGGCGCCCCGCCCTCGAGACCGTGGCCTGAGCCGTCCTACACATGCGGCACATCGCACACATGTCCCGGATCACCGCCTCGGGCGGTGGCCATCGCTGTCGAGAGCTTCGGCGAGTTCGGCGCGCAACTGGCTACGGGTGCGCATCAGAATCCGCCCGAGCATGTTCTTGCCGTTCCCGGTCCTGCCCCGACCCCAGTAGTGATCGGTGGTGGTGGTGTCCTCGACGATCTCTTCGTCACCGGTGGACAACAGAATGTCACGGATATCGGCATGTGCGCGGAACTTGGTTGCCACCGCATGGCGCATCACGTCGTCCTTGACCCGTTCCCAGTCCCTCCGCAGAGGTCTTGACGAGTCACGGCCCAGCTCCGCTGCCCGCAGCGGTGTGCGAGCACGCCGGACGAGATCCGCGTGACGAGTGCCCTTGAATTTCTGCGCCTGGAAGTAGTGCTCCGAGGTCGGCCACCAGACCCCGTCGAGGTCGAAGCCGTGATCGGAGAAGTTCGAGAAGCATCCATAAGGGACTTCCCCGGCGCCATAGAAGTAAATCGTCACGGCAACCTCACGGGTGTTACGGAAACCCGCACCGTCTCAGGCATGCCCCAGCCCCCGCAACCAGTCTTTCTTCGCCAGGCCCGGCCTTTCAACGCGCCAACGACCCGGTGAACCTTCCCGGTCAGAGCACTAGAGTCACGGGCGTGCTCATCGAGGTCATCGGCAATCGCTCGTTGCCCGACGACGTTGATCGCGACGACGTCGAGGATCTGCTCACGTCTGTGCTCGGACGGGACGGTGAGGTGACCGGCGCTGGAGTCGGCATGGGCGGGTGGCATCTCGATGTCGAGGTGTCGGCCGACCCGGAGCAGATCGAGCGGCTGATTCAGGGGCTGGCGATCGCCTTGGTCGGTCAAGACCTTGGCTGGGTGGTGCTCCGGCCGGAATACGAGGAAACCGGCGAACCGGCGCAGGATCTGGTCTGAACCCTAACGATCCGCCCAACTCCCCAGCGTGCGGGCTCACAGCGTCAGGGATCGGATGCGCGCTCATGGTTCCCCTCTATGGCGTGTTTGGGAAGTGGGGTCAGCGCCATTTGTTGATCGCTGCCGTTCGGCGGACCGGGGTCCGCTGTTCTCCCGTGCTTCTCGAGCTCGCGGGCGAACCCGTCGGTGAGCACTCGTGCCGGTCTCAGCCGTATCGCTCGACGAGCGCGTTGCCGATCGAGGCCAGGTGGTCTCGCACACCCGGAGGGCCGGTCACCTCGACCCATTCGATCAGCCCGGCAAGCTCGCCGGCGAGCGCGTACTCGTTGTAGCCGCGGATCACGACCTCGATGCGGCCGTCGGTCGTGGAACCTCCCACCTCGAGCCGACTGCCGAACCCCATCCGGAGCACGCCTATCCCCTGGGGCGCGCACGCCGCCTGGGCCTCGAGGGGTGTTCGCTTGCGTTCGACCTCGTCGGCGATCTCCCGCCAGCTCTCGGCGAGGTCGAAGTCGTCGGGTCGGTGCACGGGATCGTCGGTCGGGTCGGCGGACGACACGCGGTCGATCCGGAAGGTCCGCCGGCCGGCCTCGGTGTTGGAGACGAGGTACCACGACGGGCCTTTGGCGACGATGCCCAGCGGGTGGACGGTTCTCTCGGTTTCGGCACCGTTGCCGTCGACGTAGCCGAGCCGCACCTGGACGCCGCGGATCACCGCGTCCTGGAGTTCGTCGAGGAAGCGCGGTGGTCGGGGCTCGACCCGACTCGACCCCCATCGTTGCGGGTCCATGACCAACGACGACGCTGCCGCCTCGGCCTGCGCCCGGAAGGGCTCCGGCAGGGCATGGACGAGCTTGCGCAGAGCTGCTTTCACGGCCGGCGTCGCAGCCGAGGCCGGGCCGGCGACCAGGAACAGGGCGCGGGCCTCACTCGCGGTCAACCCGGACAGGTCGGTGCGGGCGCCGCCGACGAGGCGCCAGCCGCCGCCTCGGCCCTGCATGGAATACACGGGTACCCCGGCCATGGCCAGGGCGTCGAGGTCGCGGCGGGCGGTGCGCTCGGAGACCTCCAGCTCTCGGGCGACCTCTGTTGCGGTCACCTGCTCGCGTTGTTGCAGCAGGAGGAGGATGGCCACCAGCCGGTCGGTTCGCATGCCGGCAACATTTTCAGATAAACCGGTCACGGGGTGACCGGTTTTGGTCGGCAAGATGGCGACATGACCTCACCGACGAGCCCCACTATCCACGACCGTATCGGCCCTCGGCCGGGCACCTTCGTCGCCTGATCACCCCGAAATAGCTGAAGAGGAAGACGATGTTTGATCCAGCCGATTTTCCCGAGCCCACCATCATTTCCGTCAACGGCGTGGAGCTCGAAGTCTTCGAAGCAGGCCGGCAAAATGCAGGAAAACCCATCGTGCTCTGTCACGGCTGGCCGGAGCATGCATTTTCCTGGCGCCATCAGATGCCCGCCCTCGCCGCAGCGGGATACCATGTCATCGTCCCGAACCAGCGGGGTTATGGCAACTCGTCCCGGCCGGCCGAAGTGACCGAGTACGACATCGAACACTTGTCGGGCGATCTCGTCGCACTGCTCGATCACTACGGATACGAAGATGCCACCTTCGTCGGTCACGATTGGGGTGCAATGGTCGTCTGGGGACTGACCTTGCTGCATCCACACCGTGTGAATGCAGTGATCAACCTGAGCCTGCCGTACCAGGAGCGCGGAGAAAGGCCCTGGATCGAGTTCATGGAAGAGGTACTCGGCGGCGACTTCTATTTCGTCCACTTCAATCGGCAGCCGGGCGTCGCGGACGCCGTGTTGGAGGAGAATACGTTCCGGTTCCTTCGCAACATGTACCGAAAGAACGTGCCGCTCGGCGAGCCGCCGCCGGGGATGGTGATGATCAATCTCGCCAACGCCGAAACACCACTGGGTGAGCCCTTGATGAGCGACAGCGAACTGGCTGTTTTCGTCTCCGCCTTTGAGGCATCAGGGTTCACGGGCAGTATCAACTGGTACCGGAACCTCGACCGCAACTGGCGCTTGCTGGCGGACGTGAACCCGATCATCCAACAGCCCGCACTCATGATCTACGGCGACCGGGATGCGGTCCAGAGGTCTGCAAGACTGACCGAGTTCGTGCCCAATGTGGAAGTGGTCACCCTGGATTGCGGTCATTGGATCCAGCAGGAAAAGCCGGAAGAAACCAACCAGGCGATTCTCAAGTGGCTGGACCAGCGGGATGCCACCGCGGTGGCGTTTGAGGCGGGCGATGCCGTTCTCGACGGCGTGTCGTAGCCGGTAGAGCTGCGGGTCGAACTTCGGGGGACGCCCACCGTGGGAGCCTTTGGCCTTGCGGTGGGCGTCCTGGTCGCTCTTGCTGGGATACACGCTTTGATCCCGTTGCGACGCGGGCGGCCTGCTTATCGTGGACGCCCGGAGCTGACGATCAGAGGCTCATCCGTACGGTCAGGAGCACGTACCAGAGGATCACGTTGACGACGACGGACGCGGCGGCGGCGAGTACGACGAGCCACCATATGGTCGGCCGGTCGCGTATGCGGGTCAGGACGGCGACCGTGGCGACGGTGAGGATCAGTTGTGTCAGCGACGGGACGAGCCTGGTCGGGCTGAACGTGTTCCAGGCGTTGTAGACGAGCGGGATGCTGATCGCTTCCCCGGACAGCAGGCCGAGGGTCGTGCCGATCGCGGCCGAGCCCGGTGATGCCGGCGCGTGGCGGACGAGGTGGCCCAGCCATCCCAGCGTGCCGCCACCGATGAGCGCACCGGCGGTCCAGAACACGACCGACCGGCCGACCGATCGCAGCCCGGCCATCGACGCCATCCCGTCCGCGCTGCTCAACGCGTCGACGTACCAGCGTTGACCGGCGACGATGAGCAAGTAGTAGACGAACACGGCGACCGTGAGCGCTGCCGCACCGGCCACGATCGAGGACCTCGGCCGCCGCCTCGCGTACCCGGCGACGAGGGCGACGAGCCCCCAGGCGAATCCCGAGCTGAACAGCGGGTTGGCGTAGGGCGCTACCGAGTCGTCCAGCAGATCGGGGAGGTACGCGGCGACGCCGAGGCATGCGCCGAGCGCCACGGGCAGCCGGGCGTTCACGCAGCGCCCTCAGCGTTCTTTGCCCCGGGCGTGACCGGCCGGCGCCGCGGCGCGTCGCGCAACTCCACGCCGTGGACCCTACCGACACCTGACACGGGCCAGGCTCGGGCAGCCAAGATCCGTTCCGACCCGGACGGCCAAGCGACTTACGATAATTAGGGGGCGGTTGCCTCGTTGATCGCCGTCTCCTCCATGCCGTACAGCAGGGCCTCCGCGGCCGAAGGCGGGACGAAGTGGGTGTCGATCTCGATGTGCAGGAGGATCTCGCCGGTTGAGCCGAACGCCGTGCCGTCGTCGATGTTGAGGAACATCCGGGGGTACACCTCGTCGCGCTTGATCGGCCAGCGCATCTCCGTGCGCGACAGCGCGGCTTGGATCTCGGCGGGGTCGACGGCCTCGGGGCGGGTCGGGCCGCGGCGGTCGTTGTAGAAGCAGTCGAGGTCGAACTCGGGCCCCCGGTCGCGGATCACCTCGGCGACGACCTCCTCCAGCCGGGCGCGGTCGTAGTACCCGTACTTGTGCGCGGTCATCGCGGCCCGCCGCACACGGTCCAGCGCCTCGGCGAACGGTACCCCGGCCACGTCCATGCTGCACAGGCTGGTCTGCGACACCGGCCCGACGACCTCGGCGAGCCCGGGGCGGAACCGGTTGCTGGTGATGAGCCGGGTCGCGACCGGGTTCACGCCGCCGACGCGGGCCATCGTCACCGCGTAGATGGTCTGCATGATCGCGGCCGCGTCTACCTGGGTGCGGGCGGTGAGCGCGCGCAGGGCGAGCTCAAGGGCGGCGGAGGTGAGCTCGCCACGCCAGTACCGCGGCTTCTGTGGGTCGCCGTCGCCCGCGAACCGGCGCAGCGGGATGGCCCGCATCGTGGCCTCCCAGTGCCGGATCGCGGACCCGCTCGTCCGCTGCCCGGCCGGGGAGCGCTGCCACCGCACCTGCTCCAGGGCCTGCATGGCGCTGACGGGGGCGGCCTCGTTGCGCTCGCTCTCGGCCAGCATCACCGCCGAGCCGCCGCCATCCATGACGAGGTGGGTCATGATGGCGACCAGGTGCGTCAGTGTGCCGCCCCGCTCGATGACTGCCATCCGCACCGGCCACTCGGCGGCGAAATCGAGCTCGGTCTCCTCGTAGCGGCGCTGGACGGCCCGCCCGACCTCGTAAGGGTCGGCGTCACCGGCGTCGACGATCTCCAGCCCGATCGTGCCGGCGGCGTGCACCATCTGGCGGGGCGTGCCGTCGGCCGCGAACGTCAGCCGGGTGCGCATCGATTGATAGCGGGACATGAGGTACCGCAGCCGCTCGATGGCGTCGTCCAGCGTGTGCCCATCGGGCAGCGGCAGCGTCCCGCCGATCGGCATCCAGGTCTTCTGCTCGACGAAGGCCTGCCAGATCTCCCGCTGCCCCCAGGACAGCTCGTCCTCGCCGGAACCCGTTCCCGCGAAATCGACGGGAATCACACGCCTCATCGACCGATGGTAAGGCCCCTTTCAGAGGTCGCGTAATAGTGCCTCTCGCTTCCGCCCTATCGGGCGATGACCTTCCCGCGATCAGCCCATGGACTTCCGGCCGTCGATCGACTCGCCGATGATGTCCGCACGGCTGGCGTGCTCGGCACTGTCGGCGATGCAATGCCAAAACGCCCCGCGAGCAGCTCCACTGGGCGCCCGGACGCAACCACGGCGCCGACGGCAGTTCGTGCCCGTCGTCCGACCTTGGCCAGGTCCGGACGAGTTGGTCAGTGTGGGGGCGGGGGTCGCGGCTGGGCTGTGCCTCGGTCATGACGACCCGCACCGCCCTCACCCAAGATCCTCAGCAAGGGCGTCAATCGGCATCCGCTCATAGCCGAGATGAGAGAGGCGTTCGTGGTGAGTCACCGCAGTGCTGCTGCGATGTCGGCGGCGTTGTCGAACGCGGGTGCCGCCCTTTCGGATTCGTCTTCCGTGAGCGTGACGGACTGGGCGCGGGCCAGCATCTCGGCCGCAGTCTTTGGATCGTGCAGCACCATCGCGAGTTCGGCGCGGTAGACCAGGATCTCTACCTGCTCGACCGGGTCGTCGTCGGCGTGCGGGCGGGCCAACGCGCTGTCGAGGATCCGAACGGCCTGTCCGACGCTTCCCCTGGAATCGGCCTGCACGACAGCATTCGCCAGGGCCTTGGCCAGCCGCCCGGTAGGGGTGGTGGCCGGCATGGGCGCGGTGGCGGCGTTCCGAAAGACGCGGATCCAGTTGCCGCCCGGGTCGATGACGCTGAATCCGCCCACCCCGTCGGCGTTCTTCCGCGCCCTGGGCCGGGTCATCCGCGGCGTTCCGGATACCAGTACCTTGCCGTACGCGGCGCGCATGCCGGCTGCGAATGCCCGGTGTAGTCCCTCGATGTCCGCGGTGAGTACGAGACAGGAGCCATAGGACTGCTCCGGGTCAAATCCGGCGATCTCGAAGAACTGTAGATGCAGGTCTTCCCGCTGCACCCCCACACACGCGTTGGGCTTGCGTTGCTTGTACGTGGTGCGGAAACCGAGAACTCCGTAGAAGGCTTCGATGTCGTCAATGGATGCGCACGGCAGCAGAGGAACGGTCACCTCGTTGGTCATGCCTCCTTCCTAAGCGTCGCAGGGTGTCCGTCGCACATGGAAATAGCCGATCATCGCCTTCGGTCATCCGATCGGCTGATGATCCTGAACGCAACGCCGCCGAACCGAGCCATCGGCGGTGCCTTCCTGCCTGCCATACGGATCGCCAAGATCAGGCGCCCGGATCTGCCGCGATCCGATCGCTACGTGGCGTGACAGCCGCACCGGCGGCGCTCACTTGGACGAGGTCAAGGAACTTCTCGGCGAGCTCTGTCAGATCTCGGGTGAGCGGGGTGTCTCCTTCGTCGTCGAGTTCGCGGCGGAGGTGATCGGAGCGGTCGATGAGGGGCGCTTGGACCAGTCACTCGCAGTCGGCTTGATCGGCGAGTGGGAGCGCGTCTTGGACGAGCGAGACCGGTAGGTTCCACCCTGTACGACCTTCGGATCCGCAATTGCCGCGCTGCGCCGGTGATTCATCGCGACTGGTGACGCACTGTGATCCTGAGCCGCCTTCCCTGCCCGGCTCCCGTGCCTCGACAGCGACGGCCTCCTGAAACTAACCAACGCCTGGACTCGACCTCTCCGTGCATCGAGCTGTCGGAACGCGGGCGTGTGCCATGATCAGGCATATGGCGATCATGGATCGGGACGAGTTCTGGGCGATCGTCGAGCGCGCCCGAGCCGGCGTCGACACGCGGACGGGCGAAGGGGCCGCGGCGGTAGCGGAGCGGATCGCGTCGCACCTGGTCGAGCTGGGCCGGGACGCGGCCGTAGCGTTCGACCTCCGCTACGACCTGCTCGCCGCGGAGTCCTACGACTGGGACCTGTGGGGTGCTGCCTACCTGATGAAGGGCGGTTGCTCCGACGACGCGTTCGACTACTTCCGCGCCTGGCTCGTGACACAGGGCCGCAACGCTTGGGAGCGGGCGTTGCGGGATCCGGACACGCTCGCCGAACTTGGCGTCGATCCCGACGATGACTTCCTCGAGTGCGAGGACCTGCTGAGCGTCGGCGCAGCAGCCTTCGACAGCCACGACGACTTCTTCGCCGCGACAATGGCGGCAAGGGCCGAACTGCCCGCCGACACGTTCGCCATCGCATTGCGCGGAGACGACTTCGATCACGAGGACGACGACGAGGTCCGCGCCCACTATCCGCGGCTCGCCGCGATCTACGACTGACAGACGGACCACCCGATCGCCCCGAGACATCGCGGTGGCGTAGCAGCCCGCGTTCCATGATCGGCCGAGCGCTCATGCCGCTGTCCGATGCTTGGCGAGCGACTCCCCGTCCGGCTGCCTGCTCGTCGTGGTTGCTCCATGGATGCTCGGATGCTCATCAAGTGGTATGGACAGATCAGCACGACGGTGCTCGATCTTGCAGATCGCGGCCCCCGTGACCGGCCCGGCGCGGGGAGCGGCAGCCGAGCGATCGGGACGGCGCGCCGGAGCTCGGGTGGCGGTGCGACAGTGTTCCTGGGCGGCGCGGCCGGACCGTAGGATGCGGCGCTGTGCAGTTCTACGTCACCGTCTTTCTGCCGCCGACGCCCCCGGCAGACGTCGCGGCTGCCGTCGCTGCGGCTCTCGCCCCGTACGACCGCGACGACTACACCCACGGCCCGTTCGACCCGTCGGCCACCTGGGACCGCTGGGAGCCGGCCCGCGCCGCCGCCGCATTCCCGCTGCTGCCGCGTGGCCTCGACCGCTTGCGCCTCGGCCGGCGGCGGGTCGCCTTCGCGGTCCCCAAGGCAGCGATCGACTTCGCGGCGGTGCGGGACCGCGCGGTGCGGCACGCGGCCGGCGAATTCGACGCGTGGGCGAAACTGACCGCGGCCCACCCCGGCACCCGACCCCTGTCGGACTTCGACGGCCAGGGTGACTGGCTGGCCCAGCCCGCGGTCCAGGCGGTCGCCATCGCAGCAGCGACCCAGCGCCACCCGTACTTCACCTTCTCGTTCCTGCTCGCCGACCCGGTCGCCGCCCTCGCCGAGGGCCGTGACGCCTATCTGGCCCGTGCCGCCGCCCAGGCCCTGTCCACCTACGTCTACATCACCCTCACCGGCGACTGGCTCAGCGAGGAGACCGGCAACCGCGGCGCCGACGAGCACGCACTGGCACTGAGCTCCTACCTCGAATCGGTCCCACCCGACACAATCCTGGCCCGGGTGCGCTGTCGTGCCTGAGCGGCAAAGACGCACCCGGGGCAACCAACCGGCCACGTTCGTGAAGACCTCGGCGGCAGACGCTCGGCCGCGCCCCGCTTGATCACCTACGCACACATGCCGCTTTCCGTGCGTGCTGGCCGCTGGGCAAGCGTGTCACGCGGTGTAGCCGGAGCGCCTGCGCCGCCACCGTCCCGATGCCGGTGAATGCGCATCGAGTGGCTGCGTTCCACCGGTCTGAAACCGAGCCGTCTACTGGCCGTGTTGCTCCAGCAGTACCACCCCCTCAGCCCACTCGATCCGGTACTTCTTCATTTGATGTAGTCCCCGGGCGGCGTCGATCGGCCGGCCTTGCTTGCCGCGCGCCGCGATGCTGGGATCAGCGCCTCGATCCAGCAGGTGCTGCAGGACGCGGAAGCGAGTGATCTGCTGCTCAGGCGTCCACGGCGTGGTGCCGGTTCCCGCTGCGTACCACAGCGCGGTGCGTCCGGCGGTGTCGACCGCGTTGAGCGGACAGCCGGCATCGAGGAGCCTGTCGATAATCTCCAGTCGAGCGTCGGCAGCGCCGACGAGACCATGGGCCACCCGATGCAGTGGCGTGTCTTGGAACACCGTCAAGGCCCCGGCGTCCGCGCCCGCGTCCAGCAGCATCGCAACGACCTCCGCGGCCGCCATACCGGCGGCGATGTGCAACGGCGTGTACATACGGAAGTCGCCTGCGTCTACCACGACACCCTCGGCGATCAACCGAGCTACCTGCTGCGCATCGCCCGCCTGGGCAGCGTTGTGCAGCGGGCCCTCTCGCGGCTTGTCCATCCCCGCACACTAGCTTGATCGACACTCGTGGGATCTGAGGTCGGGCGGTCGACGGCACTCCCGGCGTAGCGGTGCGCCGCTATCGTTGCGTTCGTCCTCGACGCCCGTCGACCTGCGATTCGCGCGCAACGTAGCGTGATGGCCGGTACCGGTGACTCGGCGCGCGGACAAGAAGCCGATGACCGTGCGGTGGACAGGCCTCGCCGTACCGTCTAGGTTCCCTGGAAGATCAAATCGGGGAGGCGGTCATGGGCGCATCGGGATGGGACTACTACGTCCCGTATCAACCGGACCTTCAGGCGGCTCTGCATGAGCTGCGGCAGCGCGTCTTCGAGACCGGCGACTACTGGTGGGCCGTGCCCTACGAGTTCGGCAAGTCGGCAGCCGACTTCCCGGACCGGCCGCGGACCGAGGCTGAGCTGTGGGCCGAGGAGATCGTGCAGGAGTCCGGCACGCACTCGATTCTCGACATGTCGCGGGTGGTGGCCGAGGGTGCGGCGCCTGACTTCGGGACGGTCCAGCTGGTCACCGAGGTCGAGGCAGTTGAGCGGCTGGGCGTTGCCAAGCTGACCCGCGCCCACGTCGACGCGCTCCAGCCGCTGGCCACGCAGCGCTGGTTCGGCCGTTGCGCAGTCCTGCACGACGCCATCGGCGAACCCATCGAGATCTACTTCTGGGGCTTCTCCGGCGACTAAGAGTTCCTAACAAAGATGGTCTATGGGCTGGCGTCCTTTGTGGACGTTGATCTAGCATGTTGAGCTGTGCGGCGAGGCGAGCAGCCGCCATGGATCGTGCCCGACGGGTTGTGGCAACGCATTGAACCGTTGCTGCCCAAGCCCGTGCCACGCGATCCACGGCGCCCGGGGCGGAACCGGATCCCGGATCGGCAGGTGTTGTCCGGGATCCTGTTCGTGCTGCACACCGGCATCCAATGGGAGTTCCTGCCGCAGGAACTCGGGTTCGGGTCCGGAATGACCTGCTGGCGGCGCCTCGAGGAGTGGAACGCCGCCGGGCTCTGGCAGCAGTTGCACGAACTCCTCCTGGCCGAACTGCATGCCGCCGGGAAACTGGACTGGTCCCGGGCGGTTATCGACTCCTCCCACGTCCGCGCCGCCCGCCGCGGCCCAAAAGCGGACCGAGCCCGGTCGACCGCGCCCGAGCGGGCTCGAAGCACCACGTCCTGACCGAGGGCGCCGGCATCCCCCTGTGCGCCTCGCTGACCGGCGGCAACCGCAACGACATCACCCAGCTGCTGCCACTCATCGACAAGATCCCGCCCGTGCGGGGCCGTCGTGGCCGCCCACGACAACGACCCGACCAGGTGTTCGCCGACCGTGCCTACGACCACGACAAGTACCGCCGCGCCGTGCGCGCCAAAGGCATCCGCCCACGCATCGCCCGCCGCGGCACACCCCACGGCTCCGGCCTCGGCGTCTACCGCTGGGTCGTGGAACGCACCATCGCCTGGTACCACGGCATGAAACGACTCCGCATCCGCTGGGAACGCCGCGACGACATCCACGAGGCCTTCCTCAGCCTCGCCACCTGCATCATCACGTACCGACACGCTGTCCGACTTTGTTAGGAACTCTAAGAAGACCTGGTTGTCGCGGCCGGATGGTGGACCTGGAGGACATCGCTACCGCGCTTGTGGCTCAGTCGTCCTCGATGTACCCGGTGGTGGGGTCAACAAGGGCCAGGAAGTTGCGGATGTTCTCCATGTGCTCGTCGAGCGACAGGTTCGGGGTCGGGCTCACGCCGAATCCATAGCCGGGGTTCGGCCCGCTCAGCCACGCGTAGTCGGTACCGCCGAACTCGTTCGGGCTGACGGCGAACCTCTCTCCATCGACTTCGAGCATCAGTGACCTGGCGTCGGCCACACCTTCGGTTTCGGGGCGCACACCGGGCACGGCCTCCGGGTCGCCATCGCCGCTGTCTGGGTAGATCGCTCTCACACAACCATCTTCGTCGGTTTGCCCGCTGGCGTCGTTGGCGTGCGAGGGCCGGACGCAGTTCGTCACCTGCCGTCTGTTCCCGGTGGGCTGGCGGCGGCCGCTCAGTTCGGCAGTGAGCAGCCGCCGCGCACCCCGGTCACTGCGGGAAGTCGCCGGGGTCGACCGAGTCGGTGTCGGCGTTGCCGCCGACGCTGGCCTTGAGGGTGATCTCCCAGGTCGTGTACTGATTGTTCGTGGTCTTGAAGTCGAAGGTGTCGTCGAACTTCTCGAACTGGCAGGAACGGGTGAAGCCGGCGACGCCCGGGTCCCAGTCGACGCCGGTGGCCAGGTACACCTGATAGGTGCCGTCCTTGACCCGCTTGACCTTGTACGTCTTGCCGGCCGAGACGTAGACCGTCCAGGCCGCGACCTTGGCGCCGTTCGGGACGAGGCTCACGACGACGTCGGTCTCGCTGCCACTGTTGTTGACCGTGAACTCGCCCGAGCCGTTGAGGGTCCCCTTCTTCACCATCGTGCCGTTCGCCAGCGTGCGGCTCTGCTGAGCGACCGGTGCCGGCAGCCACGCACCGAACGTGAAGGCGGACCCGAAGGCCTTGACCGCCTCCCGCAGATACGTCGCCGACTGCGACCCGCTCACCTGGGCGACCACCGAGGAACCGGCGCAGACCTTGCCCGACTTCACCGACCCGGCCAGCGCGCTGAAGTCGCTGCTCAACGACTCGAACGCCCGCTTGATCTGCTCGTGGCCGGCCGCCGCCTCCTTCGGCGGGGTGACGTCCGCGAACCTGGGCCCGCTCGTCTTGACCGCCTCGGCCAACGCCTGCGCGGCCTCGGCCGTTGACGTCTGGTTCTTCGCCGCGGCGACCTTCTGCCACGCCGGCCCCATCAGCCCGTCGACCTCGGTCAGCAGCGTCTGATACGCGGTGGCGGTCAACGGCTCCGGCGCCTTGCCCGGCGATGAGCCGCCGGGCGCACCCTGGGAAGTCGGGTTCTGCTCGTCACCGCCGACGAAGGCCGCGACCCCACCGACACCGCACAGCAGCAGGAGCACGACGGCGACGACACCGACGACCAGCTTGCCCCTCGACCGCTTGGGTGTGACCTGGTCACCGGTCGGCCACCCTGGGCCCGGGCCGCCGAGGACAGCACCGGTGGCTGGCGCGCTCCAGCTAGGAGGGGTGGCGGGCGGCGGCCCGTACGCGGGCATGCCGGAGGTCGGTGGCCCGTATGCGGGCGTGCCCGAGGTCGGCGGCCCGTATGCGGGCATTCCCGAGGTCGGTGGCCCGTATGCGGGCATGCCGGAGGTCGGCGGCCCGTACGCAGGGATGCCGGAGGTCGGCGGCCCGGAGGTAGGCATGCCGGGGGACGGCGGGTTCGGTCCAGGGACGTCAGGCCTGCTCCACGCAGGAAAGTCCGGATTCGGGCCGGCGGGGGAGGGCGGCGTTGTCACGCGAGCACGGTACAGGTCGAAATGCATGTGCATGAGCCCGTGACCGGTATCTGGTCCGGAAAGTGGCCGCCGCCACGAATGCGAACTCGATCGGTCGCACGCTCATGCCGCGTTCCGGGCACTACAAATCGTGACGGCCCAGCTGGCGGCTGGCGACACTGAAGCCAATGTATACGCGGCATATCACGGCGTGGTGGCCGGGAATCGCCGCCGTGTGCGGGTGGCAGCAGGACGCCTCAGGTGGCTGGTCGGATTATCGGATGGCGATGCTGGATGTCTGGTTGAAGCTGCCGGAGTTCGGCCAGGAAGTTGTCAAAGTAATGTTCGCCGGCTTGCTCGTTCTCGACACGGGCGGCGAGAAACTCCACGAGCCTGGTATCTGCGCAGGCAGCGGCCGCGAACGCCGCCGCCTCCAACGGCCCCGTGCCCTGTGGCAACACCGGCCGGAACCGGCCCCACCATTCAGGGTGCCCATGGCCGAGGTGGATGTCGCGATCCGCGCGCTACGCGGCGTGACGACTGCCACGGACCTTGGCGAACTGAGCCGATGAGCGGACACCGGGAGGGTGCCTAAGTCCTCGCCAGGCGTTCGGACAGGTGCGCCTTCGCCGCGGGCCATTCGGTTCGGAGCATGGTGTAGACCAGCAGGCTCGGCTCGCCGATGACCTGCGGTTCGCGGCCGTCGAGGTTGGCGCCGATGCGGGTGATCGCTTCTTGGGAGCGGACGTTCTGCGGGCTGATGCGCCATACGACGGCTGCGTAGCCAAGCGTGTCGAAGGCATAGGTCATCGTCAGGAGCTTCGTTTCGGTATTCGCTGCGGTACGCCACCATTTCCTGCCGAACCACGTGCCGCCGATCTCGATGCGCCCGTCGGCGCGATGCCAGCTGTGCAGATTCGTGGCGCCGATCGCTGTTCCCTCGTCACGAGCCAGCACGGCGAACGCGACTCGCTTCCCGTCGTCCACGTCCTTGATGCGTCTGGACACGATCTGCCGAAGTTCCGCTTCGGTACCCGGAGTAGGTGCGCTCAGCCAGCGCCACACTTCGTCGTCCCGGCCGCCTGCGCCGAACAGGGCGGGCACGTGGGACTCGGCAAGCGGCTCAAGACGTACATAGCGGCCTTCAAGGACTGTCGAACTGGGCGCTACAGGCATGGCGGGGACGCTACCCAGCATCCCGCTCATGCCGCCGACCGCGAGCGCAAGGTCGGCAAGCTCCGTCACGCCGCGTGACGAACGTTCGGCGCCGGCCGGGAGCGGTCGTCGCGACAGGAGCATCCGGCGCGTCTCGGTCAGGTTGCATGTGCTGTTCGAGATAGAACCGGATGCGGCATTCGCCGCGGCGGTCTCGTGGACCTCCGGAGGGCAGGCGCCCGTCTTACGATGGGTCCGGGTTCGGTCCCTGCCCGTTGGGCGCAGCTACCTTCCGCTCACGATCTTGGAGATGCCTTGAATCTTTTGCTTACGTCCGGCGGTGTGACGAACCCGAGCATCCACTCGGCGCTCTTGCAGCTTCTCGGTAAGCCGGTCTCCGAATGCCACGCTCTTTGCGTCCCGACAGCACAATGGGGTCACCCGATGTGCGGACCGGCATCGGTGCGTGGCTTCGTGGCCGCCGACCCCGCGCCCGATTGGCAGTACCTGTCCGGCCTGGGCTGGGCTTCGCTCGGTGTCCTCGAGCTCACGGCGCTACCCAGCATCGGCGCAGAGCGATGGGTTCCGTGGGTCCGGGAGACCGATGTGCTGCTGGTCGACGGCGGCGACGCGACGTACCTGTGTCACTGGATGCGAGAGTCCGGGCTGGCCGATCTGCTGCCCTCGCTGCCCGACACCGTCTGGGTGGGGGTGAGCGCGGGAAGCATGGTGATGACGCCCCGGATCGGTGCGCACTTCGTCGAATGGCCGTCGGCGCCCGACGACCGAGCTTTGGGAGTTGTCGACTTCTCGATCTTCCCGCACCTGAACCTCTTCCCCACGAACACCTTGGCCGACGCCGAGCGGTGGGCGGCCGACATCGGCGTCCCGGCTTACGCCATCGACGAACAGACGGCCATCAAGGTCGTCGACGGCTCCGTCGAAGTGGTTTCTGAAGGGCAGTGGACGAAGTTCGGGTGACTGTCACGTCGGCGGCCATCTGGATCCGCCGCGAAGCGCTCGCCACCCATCGTCACGGCGATCCACGCCTGCCGGCGCGCGACTCCGGCCGATGACCGGATGTGCCGTGCTGAGCGTCCTTCGAGATCGGACGGCGTCGTAAGGGTCTGCGCGGGGGCCGCCCGGCGATTACGCTCTGCGCCGTGCTGAAGAACATGTCGTGGTTGAACGAGCCGCGTGACTGGTCGCTGGAGGACGGCGTCCTGCGCGCAGTCACGGAACTGAGGACCGACTTTTGGCGCGAGACGTTCTACGGCTGGACCACCGACAACGGGCACTTCTTCTACCAGCCGACGACTGGTGACTTCACTGCCGAGGTCATCGTGTCTGCCACGCATACGACACGGTTCGACCAGGCCGGCATGATGATCCGAGCCGACGAGCGCAACTGGCTGAAGACCGGCCTGGAGGTCACGTCGGGCGCTGTGCAGATCAGCACAGTCTTCACACGTCAGTTCTCAGACGTGTCGATGGCGCCGATCGCGGGGGTTCCCAGCGAGGTCTCGATGCGAGTCACCCGCTTCGGCGCCGCAGTGACCGTGCACTGCCGCAGCGGCGACGGTCCCTGGCAGTTGTTGCGCCTTGGTTATCTCGACCTTCCCGCCACTGTGGACGTCGGCATCATGTGCTGCTCGCCAGAGCGTGCCGGTCTGCAAGCTACATTCCGGGATCTTCGCATCGGGCCGCCGATCTCCCGGGAAAACCTCGAGTAATTCGCCACGCGCGTGACGTCAGAAGCGAGATGGGCGTCGTCCTGGAACCGGGACAAGAGCCCTACGCCGACTTGTGCAACTGCTCCAAGCGGGCGCAGTGGGCTCGGGTCAGATGGAAACGTTCCGCAGCGAGATTCTCCTCCAGGTGACTCACCCGGGCAGTGCCGGGGATCGGGAGCATGACCGGCGATCGACTCAGGAGCCAGGCGAGCGCAACCTGTGTGGGAGTGGCACCGAGCTCAGCCGCCACGGCGGCGATTTCGGCCTTCGCCCCCGACGCTCCTGCCGCGACAGGACGCCATGGCAGAAACGCGATCCCCGCCCGCTCGCAGGCCGTGAGGACGGGTTCATGCTCGCGGTCAAGCACGTTGTAACGGTTCTGCACGCTCGCCACGTCAACGATCTTTCGTGCCTGGTCGAGTTCGGCGACGGTGATCTCGGACAGCCCGATCCGACCGACTTTGCCCTCGGTCCGGAGGTCCCGCAGCGCGCCGAGCTGGTCGGCGAGCGGCGTCTCCGGATCGACACGGTGCAGCTGAAGCAACTCGATCCGCTCGACGCGCAGTCGGCGCAGCGCCTGCTCGACTTGCGCGCGCAGGACAGCTGGCCGCCCGTCGAGCCTCCACTCGCCTGACGGGCCTGATCGCGCAACGCCGACCTTGGTGGTGATGAGCAGCCCATCCGGGTAGGGGTACAGGGCCTCGGCGAGGAGTTCCTCATTGGTTCCCCCGCCATACAAGTAGGCGGTGTCGATCAGCGTGACGCCCAGCTCGACGGCTCGCCGGACCAGCGCGAGAGAGGACTCGCGGGCCGGGACCGGCTCGGTGGGCAAGTGCATGGCCCCGAACCCGAGCCGCCGTACCTCCAGATCCCCGCCGATACGAAACGCGGTCGATGTCATCCGCTCTCCCCCCGCTGAAGGGACAACGCTAACAGCGCAGTCTGGCCACGTCTGTCCGGAGTTGGAACCGGAGCCCCGCCATGAGCCGACAAGTAACGGCCAGTTCCCCGGTTCCGTCCGCACTGCACGTGGTGAGTGCTGCGGCGCACTCTTCTGCCGCTGACTGCGCGTTCTGGCCGGTACCGAGGAATCGTACGACAGGCCCCGCTGACCGCTGCAGGGCTGGCAACTGAGCGGGTGGCGGGTCGTCGCGGCCGATTTGCCCATTCCCCTACCCTTGACGGGATGATCAGCACCGAGGAATCCCTGCCGCTCGCGTCGCCTGCCGTCGACCCCCGGCGGCGCCGGTGGCTGACCGTGCTGCTGTGGGTGCTCATCGCGCCGTTCGCGGTGTGGGCGGCGGCGCGGGTGTTCGGCCTGGAGCGCGGCTACCCGACCATCCAGCTCATCGCCTTCACCCCGTATGTCGCGGTGGTCTCGGTGGTGCCGCTGGCGCTCGCGGTGCTGACGAAACGGATCTGGCCGGCGGTCGCGGCGGCGGTGGTGGCGGTCGCGTTCGCCGCGTGCATCCTGCCGCGCTGGGTCGCCGATACCGACGCCGGGGGTCCGGCAGGGCCGACGCTGCGGGTGATGACCGTCAACATGCTCTACGGCCAGGCCGACCCCGGCCAGATCGTGCGCCTCGTCCGCGACGGCGCCGTCGACCTGCTCGCCGTCCAGGAGTACACCGAGGAAGGGCGCACCGCACTGCGCGCGGCCGGGCTGGAGGAGACACTGCCCGACGCGGTCACCTATCCGCGGGCCGATGCGGGCGGCTCGGCCGTCTACAGCCGCTTCCCGCTCGCGGACAAGGGATACCGGCAGCTCGCCGGCGGCTTCGTGCAGGCACACGCCAGAGTGCAGGTGCCAGGAGCCCAGGAGGTGTACGTCGAGTCGGCGCACCCGTGCGCCCCGATGGGCCGCGCGTCGGACGCCTGTTGGCTGGCCGATCTCGCGGCGCAGCCGGCGGCCACCCCGAGCGGGCCGGTCAACCTGCTCATGGGCGACTTCAACTCGAGCCTCGACCACAAGGCGTTCCGCCGGGTGCTGGCGAAGGGGTACCACGACGCCGCCGACGTCGCCGGTGCCGGACTCTCCCCGTCGTGGCCGTACGACAACCGGTGGTACTTCCCGAGCGTGACGCTCGACCACATCCTCGCCGACGAGCGCGTCGGGGTGCGGAAGGTCGTGCTCCATCGGGTCGCGGGGAGCGACCACAGAGCCGTGTTCGCCGAACTGGTGCTCCCGAAGGCCGTCGGCTGAACCGTCCGGAAGACTGCGGGGTGACGTCTCGATCTCGCTCGGCCCCGACGAGGTACTCGAGAACGTTCGCGTTGCCTTGGGCTTGGGCTGCTAATTCTGGTCTCGGGTTCGGCGCCGCACAGCGGCTGCCACCTCCGGCGGCAGTTCGTCGACTTCGTCCATGGTCCGCCCGGGTCGGAGGAAATCGAACAGCAGCACCGTGCGCGTGCTCGCGGAGTAGTTCCACGCCTCATGATCGACGGTGTCGTCGAAGACGAACAGGCCTCCTTCGCGCCAGGGCCGGGTCTGCGAGCCGACCCGCAATGCGCAGTCGCCGTCCGGCACCACCAAGCCCAGGTGAGCGCGGTAGACAGTCGTGACCCAGCCCTGATGGGGCTTGATGTGCGTCCCGGCAACCATGCGGGAGAAGCCCGCGGTCGTGAGGCCCGGGATCTGACTCAACGCGTCTGCGGTGCGCGGGCAGTTCGCCAGCGCCGCGTCGATGCGGGTGCCGAACGCGACGAGTCCGTAGACGCTCCAGCCGGTTCCGTACATCTCGCGTTGTACCCAGGGCTCGAACGATTCGTCGCCCAGCGTCAAACACTCCGCCCGGATGTCTCGCCATGCTCGGCGAAGATCGGCCAGGAACGGGAACTGGTCACCGTCAATGAACACGCCGAACCTCCACCGACCGGTGTCAGACGCCACCACTCATGCGCTGGACAGTACCGCACCGTACAGACGTTTCTGGGCCATGAGTCGCGGTCAGGCCCGGTGCTCGGCAAGGACCCTGCGGAACATCGCAAGGTAGCTGTCATGGGCCAAGGACAAATCTCCGAGTGCGTCTTCCGTGAACCACGCGATGGCATCGTGTTCGTCTGGCGCGACGTTGACCGGAGACCCCGTCCACGCTTCGATCAGCCAGATCTGCATGTCGAACGTGTCGCCATGAACTTCTTGCACGGGCGGACCCAACGGCGCCGCGATGTCGATGCCCAATTCCTCTCGGAGCTCTCGAGCAAGTGCCAAGCCAGGAAGTTCCCCGGGCTCCACGTGGCCACCGGGCAGATCCCAGACGTCGGGATACCAACGGCGCTGGGGAGATCGGTGACACAGCAGTACTCGGTCGCCGTCCCGCAGCAACGCCGTGACGATGCGAGCCTTGGGAGCGTCTTCCACGGAGATCGACACGGGTGCATTGTGCCGTGCCGAACGGCGGCCGTGCTCGGGGGCTAGCTCGCGATCCGCCAGATCCGGCCGGTTACCGCGCCGACCGCCAGCAGGGACCCGTCGGGCGAGAACGAGACCGACGTGACGCGCTCCCGCGTCGTGATCGACATGAGGCGCTCGCCCGTCGCCGGGTCCCAGACGGTGGCCACGCCGTCGTCGGTCGCGATGGCGAGCCACCGTCCGTCCGGGCTGAACGCCCCGCGCTCGACGATCCCGCGCCGGTCGGCGGCGTCGCGGTGCCGTAGTTCGACGACCGGCTCGCCGGAGTGGGCGTCGAGCACCACCGATCCGAAGTGCGGCCAGTGCAGCGAGACGATCCGGTCGCCGGCGGGGCTGAACAGCAGCCGGCGGGCCAGGTACCGCTTGAACCGCCGCAGCAGGTGGCCGGTCTGCAGGTCCCACACGGACACCCCGTCGATGTCGGCGGTGGCGAGCTCACGCCCGTCCGGGCCGAACGCGACCGACCGGACCTGGCCGCGGTGGCGCAGCGTGTGCCGCTTCCGGCCCGTCGCCGCGTCCCAGACGACCGCCCGGTCGTCCCCGCCGGCGGTCGCCATCCACCGCTCGTCGGGGCTGATGGCGGCGTCGAAGACGATGCCCTTGTGCGGCAGCGTCAGCAGGCGCTGCCCGGTGGCGACGTCCCACAGGCGGGCCGTCGTGCCGCCCGCCGTGACCAGCCGGTGCCCGTCGGCGGTGAACCGCGCCTCCATGAGGAACGTGGTGTGCCCGGCCAGCTCCCGCAGGGCCCGGCCGGTCCCCGCCTCGCGCAGGACCACGCCGGTCGCCGTGGCCGTGACCAGGTGGGTGCCGGCCGGGGTGAACGCCGCCAGGTAAGCACCGCCGAGCCCGGGGAGCTCGGTGACCAGCTGCGGCTCGTCGAGCAGGTAGCGCACGCCGGGGGCCGGCCCGGTCGCGGCCAGCCACTGCCCGGCGGCGACGGGCCGGTCCGGGCCGGTCGCCCAGCCGGTGAGTACCCCGTCGTACGGCGGTGCCAGCAGACGCCACCGGGTGCCGGTGCCGTCGCGGGCCACGGCCAGCGAGGCCGCCGGCGCGAACCGCTGGCCCGCGGCGGCGAGGGTCCGGACCAGCCGGCCCCCGCCGGGCAGGGCCCACCGCAGCTCGTCCCGTCCGGGGACCTTGACCTCCGGGTCGAGGCCGGCGGGTGCGTCCCGGCCGGCCAGGACGGCGGCGCCCTCGACGACGGCCAGGTCCGGGTCCTCGGGCCGGCGGACCGGCCGCCCGAACGCCGCCCCGACGGCGTCGGCGACCGCCGGCATTCGAGAGGTACCGCCGACGACGAGCACGGCGGTCAGCTCGGCCGGCCGCACTCCGCAGCGCCCCAGCAGCTCCCGGCAGCAGTCGACCGTACGGGCCAGCACGCCGGCGGTCAGCGACTCCAGCTCGGCCCGCCGCAGCAGCAGCGCAGGAGCGACCGCGGTCACGTGGTCCTCGACCTCGGTGTCGTCGGTGAGCTGGTGCTTGGCGGCGCGGACGAAGTCGCCGAGCTGCATCGCCAGCCGCATCCGGGTGAGCCGGTCGCCTTCGGCCGGCACCAGGCTGGCCGACAGGTCCGGCCCGCCGATGGCGAGCACGTGGGCGGACAGCAGCGCGTCGATGTCCCGGCCGCCGGCGTCGTCGAGGGCGGCGTGCCCGGCGACGGCGAAGCCCTGCGCGCCGAACCGGACGAGGGCGGTGTCGAACGTACCGCCGCCGAAGTCGTACACGAGCACCAGGTCGCCGGGGCCGAAGCCGGCGCCGGCGACGGGGGCGAGGCTCGCGGCGACCGGCTCGGCGAGCAGCTCGACCTCCTCGAACCCGGCCAGCGCCCCGGCCTCGAGCATCACCGCCCGGCGCGGGTCGCCGTCGCCGTAGGACGCCGGCACGGTGAGCAGCAGCCGGTCGACCGGCCCGCCGTGCAGGTCGGCGGCGTGCCGGGCGAAGGCCGCCAACATGGCGGCGACGAGGTCCCGCACGGCGAACAGCTGCTCGCCCAGCGGTACCGGCGCGCTCTGCCCGAGGTCACGCTTGAACTCCGCCCGGTAGCCGGGCGGGTCGGCCCGCTTGCGGCGCTCGGCGGCGGTGCCGACGAGCAGTTGCCCGTCGCGGAGGCTGACCGCCGACGGCCAGGAGTAGGAGCCGCTGCCGGACTCCTTCAGCAGCCGCACGCCGCGGTCGGACACCAGCGCTGCCGCCGACGTCGAGGTGCCGAAGTCCACCACCAGGATCGGGCCGTCCACCATGCCAGGTTAGAGCGGCACCGGTCCGCGAAAAGTTCCGGGCCGCGGGGAGCGCCGGTGGCCGAAGCGGGACGTGCCGAGTCCTCCTGGCCGATGGACATCAACGACGAACGATCACCGAATCCGCGCCAGAGCGGACGAAAGATCCCACCCATTGACCCGGCGCGCCGGCATCGTGTAAAGGTCCCATCGATGAACGGCATTCTCCCGATGTCCTTGGGGCGGAGGACCGATGACCGAAGCGCGTTGGACGGTGCGGGTGCCGGATGGTTACCGCGTCGGTTCGTGGCGGGTGACCCGGGGGCTGGCCAGCGGCAGCTGGAGCGCCGTGTACGCCGCCGTGCGCGACACCGGTGAGCAGGCGGCGCTCAAGTTCATCCCGACCGGGACGCTCACCTCACGCCAGCTGTCCCACCTGGCCGACATGGCTGGTCGCGAACTGGCCGTGCACCGCCGGCTCAGCCATCCGAACCTCGTCAAGCTCCTCGACAGCCTGGTCGTCGACGACCCGGCGGAGCCCGAGCTCGACGGCGCGACCGTGATTGTGCTGGAGCTCGCGGAGCGCACTGCGGCCACGGCGCTCGCCGCGACCGGCGGCGGGCTGCCGGCGGCGAGCCGGTTGATCACCGAGGTGTGCGCCGGCCTCGCCTGCCTGCACAAGGCCGGCTGGGTGCACGGTGACCTCAAGCCGAGCAACATCCTGCTGATGGCCGATGGCTCCGTCCGGCTTGCCGACTTCGGCCTTGCCGCGGAGCTGGACGGTACGCACGCCTACCTGCCGCCCGGCGGTACCGCGGACTACGTTCCGCCGGAGCGTTGGGCCGAGGGGCTCCGGCCGGGTGGTGTCGCGGTCCGGCAGACCGCCGACATCTGGGCTCTCGGGGTCACCGCGTGCCAGCTGCTCACCGGGCAGCTGCCGTTCGCCGGCGTCACGTCCCGGGCCCGTACTGCGGCCGCCCGCCAGTTCGCCGAGGGTCGCGCCGCGCTCGCACTGCCGGACGGCCTGACGCCGCAGTGGCGGGCGTTCATCGTCGACTGCCTTGCGCCGGATCACCGCACACGGCTGCGGCACACGGCCGAGAGCCTGCGGCGCCGCGCGGGTGACGCGGTGGCGAAGGCCGGCGTGCCGGCGCGCCGGCCCTGGCAACCCGCCCGCCCCCTGGCGCTGGCCGGCATCGCCGCGGTGATGGTTGCGGGCGGCGCGACGTACGCCAGCCGCGACCAGGCGGCCGGCGCGCCGGACCGGGTGGCCGGGTCGGCCGGTCCGACCGCGATCGGTTACGAGCGGTACTTCCGCACCGACGCGGACATCCCGCGGCAGTACTACGACCTGATCATCGAGGCGGGCACGAAGTGCCCGAACGAGCCGGCGGTCACGCCCTATCTCGTCGCCGCGATCCTCAAGGCGGAGAGCAACTTCGACCCGGACCTGAGCGACCCGGTGCAGAACGAGTACGGCATTGCGCGTTGGACGCCGAATGTCCTGCAGTACTACCTGCCGCCCGCGCAGCGGGAGACCGAGCCGAAGCCGCCGTTCCCGCCGGAGATGTCCATCCCGCCGATGGGCGACTACCTCTGCCGCTTTGCGCCGCTCCTGCACGACGTGCCCGGCGACCCGATGATCAATCTGGTCGCGGCGTGGCGGACCTCGGAAGCCAAGGTGCACGAAGCGGGTGGTGTGCCGGATCGGCCGGCCCTGCGCGAGTACATGCCCCGCCTGCAGGCGGCCCTCGACACGTACCGCCCGGTACCCCGGCCGTCCTGACCAGCCTGCCAGTCAGGACGGCGGCAGCAGCGTGAGGTGCTCCTCGCGCACCAGGTCGAACTGCAGCGCGAGCGACACGAGTGCCGCGCGCTGCCAGTCGGCCTTGTCCGGCTCGTTGGCGGCCACCGCCTCGGCGGCGGACGCCCTGACCCGCAGCTTGGTGCGGGCCAGGTAGTCGATGTGGAAGTTGACCGCCGATCGGGACAGCCCGGCCCCGCCGAGCCGCTTGAGGATCTCCGGTACCGTGCGGATCACCGGCGAGGACGGGTCACGCAGCCGCGGTTCGCACAGCGCGACGAGCACCTTGAAGTACTTCGCGGTCTCGTCCAGCGGGAAGGCCATGCGGGTCGAGTCGGCCGGACCGTCGGGCTGCGCCTGGTGGTCGGCGTAGAGGTGCTGCGGGGCGAACACGTAGAAGGCGGACGGCCGGCCGGTGCTGGGCACGACGACCCGCGCGAACTCGAACGGGACCGGCATGTCGAGCCGGCGCGGGGCGACCTTGACGAACTCCCCGCCGCCTTCCGGGTTCTGGATCACGAAGGTGGTGCGCTGGCTGAGGTTGCTGATCAGCCAGTAGTCCTCCACGGCGGTGATTCGGCCGGCGAGGCGGGAGACGGCCGCGTCGGGCAGCACCAGGTCGACCTGGGTGTCCCGGCTGCCGCGACCGAAGGTCGCGGACGTTCCGGGCGCGAGATTGAGCACCGTCGGCGGATCGTCGGCGCTCTGCACGACGATGCCCCGCCCGGACTCACCCGGTGCTGCGCGGTTGCGCTCCATGCCGCGATCGTAGGTGGGCCATCCTGTACCGTGCGAACGCGGCGCCGTGACCTGGCAGTTTGGGGGTGAACTACCGGACTGCGGCGGTCGCGGAGGGGGCGCCGCGCTCCGGAGGCGCGGCGCCCAGTGTCACCGGGGTCAGGTCAGCAGCTCGGGATGGAGACGCCGTTGTCGGCGAACCCCTCGTCGTTACCCCAGTTGCTCAGGAAGTAGGCGGAGACGTACTGGTTCTGCCACGACGACCCGCTGTCCAGGTCGGTCTTGAGCCACCAGTGGTTGTAGCTGCTGCCGCTGCGGATCTCGCGTCCCCAGACCTTGCAGTAGACGTAGTTGCTGCCGCCGTAGAGCCATCCGGACAGCGTGGTGGACCACGCCGAGGAGAAGCCGGGCGCGTCGCCGTACGTCGTCACCCAGTACTGCTGCACCGGCTTGGCACCGCCGGAGCAGGTGGGGATCGTGACGCCGTTGTCGGTCAGGGCCTCGTCGTTGCCCCAGTTGCTCAGGTAGTAGGCGGAGACGTACTGGTTCTGCCACGGCGACCCACTGTCAAGGTCGGTCTTGAGCCACCAGTGGTTGTACGAGGTGCTGTTGCCGACATTGCGGCCCCAGTACTTGCAGTAGACGTAGTTCGTACCGGCGTTGAGCGTGCCGGTCTGGGTGGTGCTGGTCGCCGACGCGTAGCCGGGCGCGTTGGCGTAGGTGGTGACGTTGTACGGTCCGCCGCTCGGCGGAGGGGTGGTCGGCGGCGGGCTGCCGCTGGCGAGGTTGACCCCACGGGCCGACATGAACGTCATCGGGTCGGTCGTGTTGTACTCGCTCATCGACGTCCCGACGTGCGTCTGGAAGTGCAGGTGCGGTGCCCCCGAGTTGCCCGTCGAGCCCACCCGGCCGATCACCTGCCCCGTGCTGACGCTCTGACCGACGGACACCAGCGGCTGCGAGACCATGTGGCAGTAGAGGGTGCCCTCGTTGGTGGAGTGGCGAATCCCGACGTACCAGCCGCACCCGTTGTCCCACTGGGCCTGCTCCACGACGCCGCCCGAGGCCGCCCGGATGTCCGTGTTCGTCGGTGCCATGATGTCGACGCCGTTGTGGCCGGGCTGCGGCCCCGTGTATCCACCGCTGGTGGTGTAGTTCGCCAACGGCCTCACCCAGCCCGCCGCTTGAGCCGGGCCGGCCAACGTGACCTGTACTGCTGCCACGGACGTGGTCATCAGGACCGCCGCGACCGCGAGTCGTCTCACCTTCCTTGCCCATTGGGACGGTGCCGACGTGCGTGCTTCCATGAGTTCCCCGATCGTTCGCCTGAGTGACTGCACCTACGTCCCTCCACTGTGGATTCCGCAGGACCGGCCCGGCACCGGGATCTCCTATCCATCGGGGAGGGTGGACAGGCCCACGTCTGTGGGCGACACACAGTGTGTCGAGGGGTGCTGCGCCGCAGTACCTGGAACCTTACGGGTGCCGGAAAAGCGGCAGAAGCTACTCTTGTCGCATGCCCGCTCACGGCGTGCGCCGCCTGTGCGTCGCAGTCGACATCGAGAAGTACAGCCATCGGGGCGCGCCCCGGCACGCCGCCGCGCAGGGCCGGCTTCTGCGGGTGCTGGGCGTCGCCGCGGCGGCGGGCAACGTACCGCGATCACTGTGGATCAGGCAGCCGAGCGGTGACGGTGAGCTGAGCGTCCTGCCGGCGGGCATCGACGAGCCGCGGTTCGTCCGGGGCTTCGTGGCGGCACTGCGTGACGAGCTGGCCGCCCCGGGTGGCGCGGCCGGCGCGGGCCTCGAACCGCTGCGCCTGCGCGTGGCCATCCACGAGGGACCCGTCGACGAGGCCGACAACGGCTTCGCCGGCGACACCGTCATCGACGTCTGCCGCATGTGTGACGCCGCGCACCTGCGCAAGGCGCTCGAGCGCCACGCCGGATCGGGCTTCGTCCTCGCCCTGTCCGATCCGGTCTACCGCGGCGTCATCACGCCCCGCTACGGCGGGCTTGCCCCCGAGGACTTCTGGCCCGCGACGCTCGTCACCAAGGACCGGTCGCTCTCCGTGCACCTGCACGTCCCTGATCCGGCGGTACGCACGGAGCCCCAACCGGTCCCGTCGGTCCTGCGGGAAGCGGGCCGGTACGCCGTCGTGGCCGCCCCGGTCACGTTTGACGGCACGCGCCCCGACGTGCGGGCGGCAGGTGAGATCGCCGGCTCCCTCGGGGGTGTCCTGAGCGTCCTCGGGTACGAGCTTCCGCAGGGTGTCCTGGTCGAGCCCGACGCAGGGCAACTGTCGCAGGCGTTCGGTCTGGCCGCCGCCGCGGCGCGGGAGCAGGCGGCCGTCGTTGTGGGCGTGATCAGCCACGCCGAGGCCGGCCGCAGCGGGCGGACGCGCATCGCCCCGTCGGGCGGCAGCCCCTCATACGATGTGGATGCCTGGCTGGACGACGTCGAGGACGCCGACGTGGCCGCGCCGACCCTGCTGGTGCTCGACGCCTGCCACACCGACCATCTCATCGTCAGCCGTACGCAGCTCGCCGGCGACCGGCGCACGTGGATCATCTCGGCCCTGGGCGGCGGGGAGGTGTGCGCGGGGCGGCTGACCCGCGCGCTCACGTCGGTCCTGTGGGACCTGGCCGACGGCGAGCTCGACCTCGACGAGACGGTACGTCACGTGCCGCCGCAGCGGATCCGTCGTGAGATTCAGCGGGTCCTCGACGCCGCCGGGGAACAGCCGCCGCTGCGGGTCGTCGGCGTCGACGGTGTGGGCGAACCGCCGTTCTTCCCGAACCCCGCACACGCACGTGACCGGCCCGGCCCGCTGTCGGCCGCCGCCGGGGACTTTGCCGCTCACCTGGGCGACCTCGCCCTGCTCGGCGGGGTGCGTGCCCGCGACGGCGCGCTCGGCCTCCTCGGCGAATGGCTGCACGAACGAGCGCAACCGCCGCTGCTGTTCATCACGGGCCGCGCCGGCGCCGGCAAGTCGGCGCTGCTGAGCGTCGCGGCCGGACTCACGGACGAGGGGCTGCGCGCCGGGGCGCCCGGCGTCTTCGGCGCGCTGCCGGGCGGCTGCGGCCCGTTGGCGGCCGAGCACCCGCATGCGCTGGTCCAGCTGCGCGGCCGGTCGGTGGACGAGCTGACGGTGCAGGTCCGCCGCGCGATCGACCCCGGCGCCGTCGACGCGCTCGACGACATCGAGGGGCTGCTGTCGGCGTTCGGGCGGCTGAGCGTCGCACCCGTGCTCGTCGTGGACGGCCTCGACGAGGCGGCCGATCCGGGCGCGGTCGAGGCGACCCTGCTGCGCCCGCTGCTCACCACCGCCGGCTGGGACGGCCGGCCGCTGTGCCGCATGCTGGTGTCCGCGCGGCCCGACGAGCGCTGGCGGTGGCTGCGCGCGCTGCCCAGGTACATCGAACGGGACCTCGACACCGCCGTCGAAACATCCCTCGGGGCGCAGCTCGCCGCGCTCGCGGCCCGGATCGTGCGCGCCGAGGGCGGCTGGGCCGAGCCGTGCGCCGACACGTTCGGGCAGGCTGTCGCGGTCCGGCTGACGACGGAGCAGCCGGAGGTCGGCGAGTTCCTGCTCGCCCGCGCCTACGCCGAGCAGGCCTCCGCGGTGCGCCCGATGCTGTCCGACGCCGCCGCAGCCGAAGGCCTCGGGTCGGCCGTCCCGACCGGCATCACCACCATGCTGCGGCTGGATCTGCTGCGGGTCGGGACGTCCCGCTGGCTCGGGCCGCTGCTGGCCGGCTTCGCGCAGGCCCGCGGTGACGGTATGCCGGCCGAGATCGCGGCGTTGATCGCCGAGCGGCTGGCCGGGGAGCCGGCGGCGCCGGACGACCTGGGCCGGGCCGCCGCGCAGGCGGGCTTCTACCTGCGCCGCGCGGTGGACACCGACGGTACGCCCCTGTTCCGGCTCTACCACCAGAGCCTCGTCGACGCCCTGCGCCAGGATCCGCAGCTGCTGCTGGAGGTGGCCCGATGACGACTGAGCTGGCCGTGCGAGCGTGCCTCGACGCCCTGACCGGCGCGGTCCGGCCCGACGACGACGGCCCGGCACGGTGGGAGACCGCGTCGCCCTACGTGCTGCGCCATATCCTCGAGTACGCCCGCGAGCTCGGTGAGGTCGACGCCCTCGTCACCGACGCCGGGCTGCTGACCCACGCCGACCCGTCGGCGGTGCTCGCCGCGTTGGCGGCGGTGTCCACCCGAGCGGCGCGGTCGGCGGCGGCCGTCTACCGCACCTCGGCTCACCAGCACACCGCCCTGCCGCCGCAGGAGCGCCGCCGCCTGCTGCAGCTCGACGCGGTACGCCTCGGCGACCTGGCGCTCGCCGGGGCGCTGGCGGACGGCAGCGGACCGCGGTGGCGGACACGGTGGGCCAGCGGGTCGTCGACCAGCCCCGACCAGCTCCGCGTCCTGCGGGCGGCGACGTTCACGGCGTGGACGGCGCTGTGCGTGCTCGACCTCGCCGGCCGCCCGACGGCCGTGGTGTCCGGCGACGACGGCCAGCTGCGCCGGTTCGACCTCGCCACCGGGCGGCAGGCCGGCCCGCTGATCCCCACCGGCGCGGCGCAGGACGTCCTCGCCGGCGCGGTCGGCCCCGACGGCCGGCCCCGGATCCTGGCCGCGCGCGGCGGTGTCACGCAGAGCTTCGACGCACTGACCGGCATGGCGGTGGCCGCGCCGATGCACTTCGCCGCCGGCGGGTTCACCAGCGTGCTCGGGCCGCTGTGGCTGCACGGCCGGCTGCCGGTGGTCCTCGGCGGCACCCAGCGGCTGGAGGTGCGCCACCTGCTGACCGGCGAGCTGCTGGCGGCGACCGAACCCGTTGCGCGCTGGGTCTACAGCCTGCTCGTCCTCGACGGCGCTGTCCCGGTCGCCGTCACGGGCGGCGGGGACGGCGCCGTGCGTACCTGGGATGTCGTCACGATGCGGGAGACCGGCGAGCCGCTCGTGAGCCACGAACAGCCGGTGACCGCCCTGGCGTCGCTCGTGGTCGACGGGCGGACGCTGCTGGTCAGCGGCAGCGACGACGGCACGGTGCGCACCTGGGACCTGGGCCGCCGTGAGCTGGTGAGCGTCACGCCACGGCTCGGGCTGCGCGTGCCCGCCCTGACCGTCGCGTCGCGGGCCGGGCGGCCCGTCGTCCTGGCCGGACACGTCGAACCGCGGGAGATCGACGTGCTCACCGGTACGCCGCTGCCCGCGCGGCTGCCCGGCCACGAGGGCAACCTGGTGGGCTCCGCGGTCGTCGCGGTCGACGGCGCGCCAGCGGTCGTGACGGCGAGCCGCGACGGCACGGTACGCCTGTGGCGCGTCCCGGAGCCCGGCAGCGCGCCGCCGGCGGCCGGTGAGGTTCCCGGACCCGGCGTCGTGTTCTCCGTGGACGGTCGGGTCGAGGTGCTCTCCGCCGACCGGGAAGGACTGGTCCGGTGGCATGTCGCCGATCCCGGTGGCGCGCGGCGGATCTGGCGCGCACACGAGTCCCGTGTCCTGTGCGTGGCCGGCGGCTACGCGTTCGCCCAGTCGCAGGCGGCGCTGTGGCGCGTCGACCTTACCACCGGGGAGGTCCAACGGCTCGGCAGCCTCGCCGGGACGCACGCCGTCGTATCGGTACGCCATGGCCGCCCGGTCGTGCTTGCCGACGACGTGCGCCGCGGCATCGCCATGTGGGACGCCGCGACAGGTGAACCGGTCGAGCACGGCCTCCAGCCGTTCTCACAGAGCTTCCAGGCCGTCCACTCCGGGCACACAGGGCTGGTCTCCGCACTGGCCGTGTGGTCCGCGGCGGACGGCTACCGGCTGGCGGCCGTCGAGCGGGGCGGCCCGCTGCGGCGGTGGCGGCTCGACACGGGCACAGCCGTCGACCCGCCGCTCCCCGTCCCCGTCACCGGAGGACTGCAGCAGCTGCTGCCCTTCCGCTGGGACGAGCGCCAGTACGCCCTGCTCGCCGCCTCGGACCAGCGGGCCGTCCACGTCATCGACCTCGACACGTGGACGGTCGAGGAGCCGACCGTCGTGCCCGGACCTGTGACGGCGTGCGACGTGGGGCGACTCGGCGATCGCCCGGTCGCGGCCGTCGCCACCGCCGACGGTGCCGTGCACCTTGTCGACCTGCGCCTGCGGCGGGTGCTCGACCGCATGATCCTGCCTGGACCGGCGCGGGCGCTGACGATCCTGCCCGGCGGGCTGGCTGCGGCGTTCGCGGCTGACACCGCCGTGCTCGACCACCCGGAGCTGTCTCCCGACGACCGCTGACGTTCGCTGCTGGGCTCGGCCGCGGACCGGCTCGCGACCGTGGTGCGGCGGCTGGCAGCCGAGTCAACCTTTGACTCCCGTCAGCGTGACACCCTGCACGAAGGCGCGCTGGGCGAAGAAGAACACCACCACCACAGGGATTATCGTCAATATGGTCGCCGCACTGACGAGGTTCCACTGCACGTGATGCAGGGTCCGGAACGACGCGAGGCCCAGCGAGAGCGTCCAGTTGTGTTCATTCTCGCTGGTGTACAGCAGGGGACCGTAGTAGTCGTTCCAGGCGTAGAAGAACTGGAACAGCGCCGCGGCGGCGATCCCGGGGCGGGCCATCGGCAGCACGACGCGCAGCAGCGTGCGCCACTCGCCGCAGCCGTCGACCCGGGCCGCGTCGAGGTACTCGCCGGGGATGGTGAGCAGGAACTGGCGGAGCAGGAAGATGGAGAACGCGTCGCCGAACAGCATCGGCAGCACCAGCGGCCAGAGCGTGCCGGTGAGGCCCGCGTTCGCCCACATGAGGTACAGGGGGATCGTCGTGACCTGTGGCGGGATCATCATCATGCAGACGATGACGACGAGCACCGCACCCTGCCCGCGCCAGCGCAGCTTGGCCAGGGCGTAGGCGGCCGGCACGCTCGACAACAGCATGAACAGCGTGGCGACGAGCGAGTACAGCACCGTGTTGAGCAGGTACCGCGGCATCGGCGTACGCGCAAAGACCTCGGCGTAGTTCGACGGGTGCCACGAGGACGGCCAGTACGACGACGTCAGCGCCTGCGCGTCGCTCATGAACGAGGTCAGCAGCAGAAACCCGACCGGCGCGACGAACATGACGCACAACGCGATCGCAAGGCTGTGCCGGGCGACGAACACCAAGGTGCGGTTCACGAGGCACGCTCCGGGTTGATGGTGCGGCGCAGCAACAGCAGCGACACCGCGAACGCGACGACGAACAGCACCACGGCGAGCGCGTTGGCGTAGCCGAGGGCGCCGTACCGGAAGCCGACGACGTACAGCCACAGCGGGTACGTGAAGGTCGACCCCTCCGGGTAGCCGAACGTCGAGGAGATGCCGGCGCCGGTCGTCGCCTGGCCGCTCGCCGCCGACGCCGCGACGGCCGCCTGGGTGAAGTACTGCAGCGTCGTGATGACCCCGATGACCGCGGTGAACACGACGACGGGCGAGATGTGCGGCAGCGTCACGTGGCGGAACCGCTGCCACGCGTTCGCGCCGTCCAGCGCCGCCGCCTCGTGCTGCGCGGCCGGCACGTCCAGGAGCGCGGCGAGGTACAGCACCATGACATCCCCGACGCCCCACAGTCCCAGCAGGACCAGCGACGGCTTCGACCAGTCCGGTGAGTTGAACCACAGCGGACCATCGATGCCGACGTGCCCCAGCAGCGTGTTCACCGGCCCGACGCCGGGCTTGAGCAGATAGACGAACGCCAGGGTGGCAGCGACCGGCGGGGCGAGCGCGGGCAGGTAGAAGATCGTGCGGTACACCCCGCTGCCGCGCTTCAGGGTGGTCAGCAGCAGCGCGCTGCCCAGCCCGCCGAGCATCCGCGCCGGCACCATGAAGACGACGAACCACAGCGTGTTCTTCGCCGCGATGTTGAGGAACGCGTCGTCGAACAGGTGCCGGTAGTTGCGCAGCCCGACCCACTCCGGTACGGAGACCAGGTCGAACTTCGTGAAGGAGAAGTAGACCGCGGAGCCCAGCGGGTACAGGAAGAAGACCACGATGCCGACCGTCGCCGGCGCCATGAACGAGGCGACGGTCAGCATGTGACGCAGCTTCGGGTGCACGCTACCCGCCCAGTTGCAGCAGCGAGTTGACCTGCTTGTCGACGCCCGCGAGCCCGGCGTTCAGGTCGGACGCGCCACCGCTCTGCCAGCTGTCGCAGAAGTTCTGGAACGTCTCCTGGTAGGCCGGCCCGGCCGAGGAGGGCGGCGTCGTGGTGGTCTTCGGGTGGTTGAAGATGTCGACGAACGTCTTGAACTCGGCGTCCATCTTCAGGTCGGGCGAGGCGAGGGCATCCTTTGTGGACGGGATGTTCTTCAAGCTGTTGGACAGCTTGACGATCGCCTTGGTGTCGGTGGTGAGATACCGGATGAGCTCCCACGCCGCCTCGGGGTTCTTCGCGGTACGCGAAATGCCGATGACGTTGCCCGTGACGTATCCGGCGCCGTAGCGGTCCGCGGTGGACGCCGGCATCGGGGCGACCCCGAACTGCAGCTCCGGCGCCTGGTCCTTGGCGAACGCGATGCGGTACTCGCCGTCGATCGCCATCGCGACCTGACCCTTCTGGAAGGCGTTGGCGTCGGAGTACTCGTCGCCGAGCGACGCGCGGAACGCCTCGAGCTTGTCGTAGCCGAACCAGTCCACGAGATCCTTCTGCCACTTCAGCAGCTGCGGCCAGCCCGGGTCGGCGCCGATCGCCGACGAGCCGTCGCCCTTGAGCCACTGCGCGCCGACCATCGGGCCCAGGTGGGACGGGGTGTTCTCGTAGAAGCCGAACAGCGGCAGGAATCCGGCCGTCTGGATGCTGCCGTCCGGGCCGCGCTTGGTCAGCTTCTTCGCGTCCTCGGCGAACTCCTCCAGGGTCTTCGGAGGGCCGGCGATGCCCGCCTCGGCGAAGAGTTTCTTGTTGTAGTACAGCCCGTACGCGTCGGCGAGCACCGGCATGGAGCACCGCTTGCCCTTGTACTCCGTGTACTGCTTGACGGTCTGCGGGAATGCGTCCATCGACACCTTGTCCCGGGCGATGTACTGGTTGAGGTCGAGCCACGCTCCACTGGCGCAGAACTGGCCGACGATGTCGGTGGAGTAGGACAGCCCGACGTCCGGCCCTTGGCCACCACCGATCGCCTGGGTCATCTTGGAGTCGTCCTGGCCCGACTTCACCACGACCTTGATCTTCGGGTGGGCGGTCTGGAAGTCCGCGACGACGGCGTCGATCGCCTCGGCCTCGCGGTCGGTGAAGAAGTGCCAGAACTCCACGGTGCCGGAGACGTCCGCGCCGGGATCGGCGATCGGCTTCTCCTTGGTCCCCGGGGTACAGGCCGCCAGGACGAGCGTCGCGGCGGCGAGGATGGTGAGACGACGCAAGGCATCCTCCTCAGGACAGGGTGGGCGCAGTGCGGCGAGGAGGGTCTCGCGCACCGCGGAGACCGCCGCGCCGGCCGCGCCCGGCAGGGGCGCGTCGTCGTCGACGGTGCAGACCGCGATCACCGTCTCCGGAAGTTCTGGTGATCCGGGTGGGGCGTGAACTTCCGGCGACTAATAGGCAGACTGACTAACAGTTGCGCGCAAAGGTAGGCGCCTTCACCGGCCTCTGTCAATGGCCGGAACCGGTGGATCGGCAACGCCCGTCGGCTCGGAGGTCGACGGTGTCCGGGCCGCCGTCGGTGTTCCAGGGCCGGCGGCGGGGCCCCCGTGGTCGCGTCGGCGTTCTCTAGGTCGGGCGTCGCCACGGGTGGGACCGGCAACCGGATTGACGGTTGACATGACCGTCGATGCGATGGTCCCATTTCTAACTATCAGGCAACCTGCCTAACAATTCTCTTCTCTCAGCCGGTAGCTGCCGCGCCGGTCGATGCAGCGTGCCCCGGACCGCTCGGCCAACGCCGACCGACCCGGAGTCGCCCGCCATGGAGGATCGATGAACGTAACAGGAACGCGAACGGCACGCCGCTGGATCACCGCCCTGATCGCCGCCGGGGTGGTGGCGACCGTCCTGCGGCCTTCGCTGCCTGCCGAGGCGGCCACCACGAGATACGAGGCGGAGAACGCCACAGTCGCGGCCGGCGTCGTGGAGTCCAACCACGCCGGCTACAGCGGTACCGGATTCGTCAACTACGACAACGTCGCCGGCTCGTCAGTGCAGTGGTCGGTGACCGCCGCGGCCGCCGGCAGCGCGACGCTCACCATCAGGTTCGCCAACGGCACGACCACCAACCGGCCGATGGACATCGCCGTCAACGGCACGACCGTCGCCGCGGCCTCGGCGTTCAACGGCACCGGCACCTGGGACACCTGGCAGAGCAAGACGATCACGGCCGCGCTCAACGCCGGGACCAACACGATCCGGGCCACGGCGACGACCGTCAACGGCGGACCGAACGTCGACTGGCTCGAGGTGGACCAGGCAACGGGCGGCCCGGCGGTCCCCTTCGGCAGCCACCGCTTCCCGTACGCGGCCGGCACACTGCGCCCGAGCGGCACGCAGGCCGCCGTGGACCAGGCGGTCGTCACGTACTACAACAAGTGGAAGGCGGCGTTCGTCAAGCAGAACTGCGGCAACGGCTGGTACCAGATCATCTCGCCGGACGCCGATCATCCCTACGTGGCCGAGGCGCAGGGCTACGGCATGGTCATCGTGGCGACCATGGCCGGCGCCGACCCGAACGCGAAGACCATCTTCGACGGGATGGTCAAGTACATGCTGGCCCACCCGTCGGTGAACAACCCGGACCTGCTCGCGGCCGAGCAGGACGCATCCTGCCGCAGCGTCAACGGCTCCGACTCCGCCACCGACGGCGACCTGGACGTCGCGTTCGGGCTACTCCTCGCGGACAAGCAGTGGGGCAGCACCGGGACGTACAACTACAAGCAGCTGGCCGTCAGGCACATCAACGCCATCAAGGCCAGCGAGGTCAACCCGACCACGCACCTGCTGCTCCTCGGCGACTGGAGCACCCCGGGCGACAACCTGTA